>JAGXLK010000131.1 GCA_018334735.1 Planctomycetota bacterium
TGATACCAGCATCCGCTGTCCGCTTATCGTAGCGGGGGCCGACGCAGGGAGCGGGTCCACGGACAGGTTGACCTGTTCTCTGGACTTCTTCCCCACCTTCTGTGACTGGGCAGGAATCGAACCGGAAATCCGCCCGCCATTGGAAGGCCATTCCCTTGAAAAAGTCGCCGCCGGTGAAAACGAACCGGAGCCATGGGACTGCGTATCGGTCGCGTTCGGCCCGATGGAGAGCATCATCAGCGACGACGGCTGGCGGCTGACTGTTTTTGAAGGTGAAGACAGCCCGAATCAACTCATAAATCTTGTGGAAGACCCTGACGAGCAGCACAACCTGTATCCGGATGAAAACCATTCGGAAGCGCGCCAGCAGATGCTCGAAAAAATGTCCGAACTGCACGTGCGATTAAGACAGGCGGAACAGTACAGAACGCTGCCGGTGAAGGATAATGCTCGCTTCAGCCCCGGTGGAGCGGGCAACGGGCGTCTCAACCGGCCGCTTCCTCTCTACGGCCCGGAGGCAAAACGCTGGGCGAAAGAAGCGCCGGTCGGCGGAAGCGACGAAAGTTGAAGGGGCAACTGCGTCCCCGTCGCTGACACCTGAGCGGACTGGACTTCAGCGGCGCCCCGGCGGGGCTGGAGTTCAGAACGCGGTACGATTTCGGAGCACCCACACTGCTTTAAACTTGCCCGCTGTGTGCCCGCCTCAAGTCCGGCTTCGTCCGCCATTGGCGAACTCAGCTGAACTCGAGTCTCCATTCCCGCGAGCCGAAAAACTCAGACTTCATTGCGGTGCACCTCGCCCTGCGGGGCGCCGGGGCAATCTCACTGTTGGCCCCGAGAACGATGAGATTGCTCCTTCCATCTGACATTGGGCTCGCAACGAGTTCTTTCGCTGGAAAAAACTGCGGTAGAACGATCGCCAAATCCCGGGAAACGATAAAGAACTGATCTTACGCTAACACAATCCTTGGAAACGGGGGGTAATATATAGGCACTTGAAAAACAGTCCTTCATCTTACGGAGAGAGGGGGACCGTCACGTTAACAATACTGCGGCCCACTTTGATTTGACTCCAAAAACGGAAGGTCCCCTTCTATCTCCGGGTAGGCTCTGTCTGAAAATACTGATCTGGATTCGAGCGGCTGCATTTCCGGCTGGCTTTGTCCGCCTGTATCGGCTTATCTCCACTGGATAGGCCTGCTTCGGCGTCCGCGCCATCCGCAAATTCGCTTGCTCTCGGTCCGACGACCGCATTCTCAGACAGAGCCTGGCCAGCGCCATTCACCAGGACGAGACAGCCCAGGCTTGCCCCGCACGCGGTTGACAAACCCAATAATCGCCCATTTCCTCCTTAAAATCGTGTGTGGGGCAAGCCTCAATTTGCTAATCCTGTATCGCCAGCTTGATGCCGCCGACGCAGATCGCCGGGACGCAATTGGATCCCATCCATTGGGGTTCGGATCCAAGGGCTTCCAGCCGGGATAGAAGTTTGTAAACATTCCCCGCCACCATACAGTCTTTGACCCGCCCCTGAATGTCGCCATCTTCCACCAGAAAACCCAGCGCCACGTTGACACTGAACTCCCCGGCCAGCGTGTTACTCTGTCCCGAACCGAGCGTCTGATCGACGATGACACCGCATTCGAGTCCTTCCACCATCTCCTTATACGGCGTGGATCCGGCCAGAACGAGAGTATTGGTGGAAGAAGGGGACGGGCGGCTGCCGTACGAACGATGTCCGCTCGCAGTCGACTCCATCCCGAGCAATGCAGCGGTCTGCAGGTCGAGCAAATAGTTTTTAAGCACCCCCTGTTCGATGAGTGGGCGTCGCGACACGGGCAGGCCTTCATCATCGATGGGCGCGCTGCTGGGTCCAAATGGCACCGTTGGATCATCAAAAATCGCGATTCGTTCGTCGACGATTTTTTCATCCAAACGTCCCGCCAGGATCGACGAACCTTTCTGCACCCGTTTGCCGTTAAGTGCCGTCATAATGGGCGACAGTAAAGTGCCGGCCGACTTCGGTGTAAAGATCATCGGCATAACTTCGGATTTCGCGGGCGCGATTACTTTTCCTTTCTCCATTTTCTCCAGAGCGGTATCGGTTATATCTTCGATACTTGTGAACGGCTGGCCCCAGGAGCGAGATTCGTAAGTTTCGAGCATACCGCTGTCGTTGACTTCCTGTATCTCCACGGAGGCGGCCATGTCGGACTTTTCGAATTCGACATCGAGGCCACCAGTATTGAGAATATGCTGTGTGGTAGTTTTAGTAGAGATATTCGCCGAGAAAAGGTATTCGTCGCTGGCCTGACGGCTCTTTTCCATAGCCGTCTTCCCCAGTGCAACCATATCACGAGGGGCCACCTGTTTGATCTTGCTATCACAGGTATCGACATCGGCGATTTCAGGCGGTTGCTCGGGCAACTTAAAGACCGCTTTATCGCCGAATTCCGCGCTTTCAACGGCCATCTCCACAAGTCGGCCGGGTTCGCGAAGGTCGGTGGTGGAAGCGAATCCGATCCGTCCTTCGTTGAAAATCCGCAATCCGACGCCATTGAACTGTCGGGCCGTGATTCGTTTCAGTTTGTTATTTTCAAAACGTATGGAACGGGTCTCGCCGCGTTCCACGTAGACTTCCGCAGCATCGCAACAGCTACGGGCGGCATCGAGCATCTCGTCGGGCATCGCACACATGTCTGTTTTCCTCCGGGTCCTTTGGCATCTCAACAAAAAGAATCAGATTTTCATCGCCCACCGATAACGACATCCTGGATCCGGCAGTGCGGACCTCCATCCCCCACCCGAAGAGGGCCCTGTCCGGCTTTGCCACATCCTCCGAGTCCTCCATGCATCTTAACGCCACGCCCGATCGCATCGATATCCTTAAGCGTCTTAAAGACGTTACCGGTCAGGACGACTTCGCGGAGTTTTTCGGCGATCTCACCGTCGCGGATTCGCCACGCTTCCTCCGCGCTGAAAGTGAACATCTCCATGTTGGTCTGCCCCCCGAGCATACCTTTCGCATAAATCCCATCCTCGGTATCCTGAATCATCTCCTCGAAGCTCGTTTCCCCGGCTTCCATATAGGTATTTGTCATTCTTACGATGGGAGGATGGCTGTAGGAAATGGCACGGGCGTTGCCGGTCGGCCTTTCATCCATCCGCGCGGCCGTCTCGCGGTTATGCAATCTTCCTTTCAACACACCATTTTCGATCAGAGGAGTTCGCCCTGCGGGCACACCTTCGTCATCGTAGGCGAGGAAGCCGGCTTCGCCGACCATGTTGCCCTGATCGATGATATTAAGAATTTCCTTGCCAAAACGACGACCTGGTTTCATAATTTCGCGGAGTCTGGGGTTTTCGTAAACATGATCGGCCTCGCTCAGATGGCCGAACGCTTCGTGCACGAAGACACCGCAAAGTTTGGGATCGGCAATGACTGTGTAGGTCCCCGCTTCAATTGGTTCGGCCTCGAGCAGATCGGTGGCCCGTTTCTTCACGTCCTCGCAGGATTCTTCCAGATCCTGCACATTCCCGTATCCCCGCAGATCGCCAGTCGATTTGTAGGCCCGCTGGACGTTGTCGCCGTCAACCGCGATCGCCATTATCAGTGCGCCGCAAAACGAGAACTGTTGTTCGATGTAGCTGCCTTCGGAGTTGGCAAAATAGCGGGTCGAACGGGAATCGCGGTAGTGCACAGCGCTGGTGCGAATTTTTTCCCCGCTGAGAATGCTTTCGTTGTAGTCATGACACAGATCACGTTTATCGGCCAGGGGCACTTCGGCGGGGTCGATCTCCGGATTTGACCGGTAGGTGGTCTCGACAGGGTCGATTTCGGCGAGTTCGATGGGATCTCCTTCGACCAGTTCCGCCTGTTCAACGGCCATCTCGGCGAACTTTTCCATTGCGTCGATGTCATTGAATGTGGCAAAACCCCATCCGCCCTCTTTGAGCACACGCACGCAACCGCCCAGGCCGGTTCGCTCCCCGATATCCTCCAGTTCTTCCCCGGAATAATTAACTCGTGTCGAAGAACCCTCGTGGACGCGTATCTCAGCATAATCGGCGGGCAGTTTCTGACAGATATCCTGGAGTTTTTCTTTCACGAAAACTTCCTCGCAGAAAGGTGTGTATTGGTGATCGGAGAACGCATATTGTGGGGTGGATCCTCCATCACCGCAAGCGACAGAACAGATGAGGGATTTGCGCTTTAGGTGGTTTTGGCGCTTAACCGCTATTAATTTCCCCGAACTCCCGCCCATCTCCGATCGCCACCCGGAGGCAAATTCATTATCTTTCCTGTACAATAGAGTAAGCGGACCTGGATCGAAGTGCCCAGGAAAAAACAGCCGTCAAAAGGAGGAAAAACCGGTGTCTCGAGTTCCTTTTTGGATTCTTGCGCTTTTTCTTCTCGTCGGAGGCCCAGTGAGCCGCGCCGAACCACGCAACAGGGCTGCAGAACCCGGCACCCACACGCGGGAACCTTTCGGAGTTTGCATTCACGCCGACCGACCGGACGCTTACAGGCGCGCCGCCGGCATTTCCCGGGCGCTTAAACTTGTGAAAAAAGCAAAAATCGAATGGCTCCGCGTGCGGATAAGATGGCATCTTCTTGAGCCCCAACAGGGACGGATCAACGGACAATATTTGAAAAGAGTCGATTACACAATTCGCCAGGCCGACCGCCTGGGAATCCGCGTCTATATCCAACTCGTTGGCACGCCGAAATGGGCGTCACCCAAACCAGAAACTGAAGCCTTCTGGGCCTACATGCCAAAAAGTTCCGACGCTTTCGAAGAACACCTGCGTTTCGTCGTCGGACACTACCGCGGAAGAGTGCTCCACTATGAGATCGGCAACGAAATCGACTGGATCTCATGGCGATCTTCCCTGGAAAACTACGGACGTCATCTGCGAACAGCCTACAAAACGATCAAAGAAGTCGACCGACACAACAAGATTCTGCTCGGAGCACTCGCCACCGATGGCGTTCACGCCTTCAGGGACGGTGAAAATGAGGCGAAGCCCAAAGCCCTTCAGAGACTCTATAACCGCGGAATCACGAACTATTTCGACATCATCTCCCTCCATTCATATCCAGACAAACCACAAACAGCGAAAAAGAGCGTCGAAAAAGTCAAAACCACTTACGAAATTATGAAAAAGAACGGAGATGCGGACAAAAAGATCTGGGTAACGGAGCTTGGTCTGTCCGCAAAGAACGAGCTGACGGAAGAACAAGAGGCAGCGGAACTGACCAGCCACTACGATGCACTCCTGAAACTGCCATACGTTGAAAAAATATTCTGGTCGAAATTGCGGTCCGAAGGAAAAGATTCCGATAGCAACGATGGCAGTTTCGCCATTCTCAACAACGATTTCTCGCCACGCAAAGCCTACGAGGCTTTCAAAGAGTATATCAACGAGGCCGATGATGAGCTTCTGCGGGCTCCAGACGTCAATCCGGCCGCCGCTGAGTCAAAGGAAAAGTAAAATGAAAACGAACTTCCGTTGCAGTTGTCGCGTTTCTGGACTCCTTCTGTTTGTCCTCGTCGCCGTCACTGCCCATGCCGGAAAACACAAGCTCAATTACATGGATCGGTTCAGCGAGAAAGAGCGCCAGACCGAACCCCATGTGAAAAGTTCAACTTACGAATTGCCGCAGGACTTTGTGGACGGACAATGGGAAGGGATTATCGCGGCGAGCGACGACAACACGTATTTCAGCGTCTCGAGTCATTCGCCCCATCACAACGCGCAGTTCTACCGTTTTCTGCCCGAAGAAGATCGCGTGGAACATCTCATCAATGTGGCCAGGTGGTGCGGACAGAGCGATGCGCCGGGAAAATGGAACGCGCAGGGAAAAATCCACTCGACGATCTACGAGCACGAAAAGAAACTCTACATGTCATCCTGCGCGGCACATCGCACGCCGGATCGACCCTATCCGGGCGGCCATTTTCTGCGCTACCACCTGGAGACGGCGAGGTTCGAGGATCTCGGCGTTGATCCCACAAAAGAGGGGTGCGGTCTCCTGACGATGCTCTTTGAACCAAAATACAAACGCATGTATGCCAACCACCCAAAGCTGCGCTACCTCGATCTGAAAACAGGAAAACATGTCACCATCGGGAAACTCAACGAGGGATACCAATGTCGTGTGCTGATTGCCGACAAATACGGAAACGTGTATGGTTCCCGGATCAACGGAGAGCTCTGGAAATATAATCCCCGCACTGACGAGATTAATACCCTCGAGGCACGGGTGCCGTCCGATCCAAATCTCGAGACTAAACCAAACAAAAAGGGGACCGGACAATGGATCAACATTGTCAAAGATCCCGAATCAGACTGGTATTACAGCGTGCGGCGTGGCGACGAATACCTGTTCCGGTTCAAACCTCCGGAAAAACCGAACGGTCTGAAAGGTAAGACCGAAGGACTGGCCCCCTTCGGATTCCGCCCCGAAAAAGCCGACCGCGGGTCGCTGGCCCTGTGTCTGCGTGGACGGACGCTCTGGTATTGCTCGTATCCCATCTGGCGAAAACAGGCGCACCTGATGAGCTACCATATCCCGTCGGGGAAAGTCACGAACCACGGCAAAATCATCTGCGAAAAAG
>JAGXLK010000132.1 GCA_018334735.1 Planctomycetota bacterium
AATTTCTCCTCCCCCGTATGAAACGCATGATGGATCTGGCACATGAAAACGGGGCTTATGTGTTCCATCACAGCGACGGAAGCATCCGCAATATACTCCCCGATATGATTGAAGCCGGAATCGATGTCCTTAATCCAATACAATGGCGTTGTGAGGGTATGGAACGCGAAAGACTGAAACGCGATTTCGGCGACGACCTGGTCTTCCACGGTGCGATGGATAACCAATATACCCTCGCGTTTGGCTCCGTGGAAGAGGTTCAACAAGAGGCTAAAGACAACATCAGAATTCTCGGCGAAGGAGGCGGTTATATCCTCGCCCCATGCCATAACATCCAGTCCGTTAGCCCTCCGGAAAACGTTGTGGCTATGTACGAAAACGCTTACGAACACGGTTGGTACTGACAGCCAGGGCCAGAAACACGACAGCAATCTAATCACACCAGAAAGCGCAAGATATGGACGAGATGACACCCCGGGAAAGGTATCTGCAAATCATCCGGCACGAAAAACCCGACCGCATGCCCTATGCGTTCGGTGGGCCGCGACAGAGCACTTTCAAAGCATGGCGCAAACAGGGCCTGAAAGAAGAGCAAATCCGCAACTGGGGACAGTTCGTCGGCCAGGATCCCGGTATGGGTATCGGGATGCTCTACACCGGACCGTTCCCGCCCTTTGAAGAACGCATCATCGAAGAAAAAGATAACAAACGTATCTGGATCGATTACATGGGCCGCACGCGTCAGGACGCCGTGGATCAGCCCACCGACGGATTCGCCACACGCCAGTACATCGACTTCCCCGTGAAAGATCTCGATAGTTTCGAACAGATCAAAGAACGTTTCGATCCCCATTCTCCTGAACGAGCCCGCGCGCCCGAAGATGCCGACCGCTACAAGTCAATGAATCCCGACGGATACCGTCATTATAGACCGGGAACCTGCTGGGAAGACCTTGTCGAACAATGCAACCAGTCAACAGCACCGGTCCGAACAGGGGTCTTCGGACTCTACTGGACCGCTCGCGACTGGTGCGGGTTCGAAAATCTCTCGATCATGTTCAAAAAACAACCACAACTTGTCCACGAAATGATGGAATACTGGACCTGGTTCCTGATGGAGCTGCTGGATGAACCCCTCAGCCGGATCAAAGTCGATCAGGTCACGCTGAATGAAGACATGGCCTTCAAAGGCCAGGCGATGATCTCTCCGCCGGATATGCGCGAATTTATGCTGCCGCGCTACAAGAAACTCTATAAATTCCTGAAAGACCGGGGGGTCGAGTGCGTGATGATGGATAGCGACGGATACAACGGCCAGATACTTGAGGCGATGTATCCGGAAGGTATCGACGCCATCTCCCCGATTGAGATCGCCGCAGGGAACGATCCCGAGACGTTCCTCCAGCAATATCCCGACATTTTTCTCACCGGCGGGATCGACAAGCGGGAACTCCGGTTCACGAAAGAACAAACACGCGAAGAAGTCGCCCGGCGCTATCGGACCGCCCGAAAATACGGCGGATACATCCCCACAGTTGATCACGGTGTGCCACCCGACATTCCGGTTCGTAATTTCCTGTACATGGTTGAGCTGATCAAAGGTTTTGCCAACGGCGAGGACATTGAAACCTATGAACCCCCCTGCGAGCTGGAAAAACAACTGGGCCCGATTGAAGAAATGTTCGACCCCCACAAAGCCATCGACCAAGCCTACGGGCACTGATTTTGACTTTCGCTGCCCAGAACGCGCGGAATGCCTTGCAATGACATTGTAAGTGTGGACGGCCTGGTGATCCGTTCCATTTGATTTTGTGGGTTCAGCCGGTCGTCGGTGGTTCAGATGCAAGGTGCAGTGAGAAGTTCGACCCAAGTGCGTCGCTCCCGGAGGGCGAACCGCTGTTTTTAGACTCGAATTACAGACTGTGTGCTGAGATCAGATGCGAAATATGGTGCAAAGTCTTTTTGGGATGCCGTTTATAATAATTATCACTTTAGGTCCGTGAGAAATGCGGGTTAACCGGTCTGCGACAAATACCCTGAGGTTTGATGACCAAACCCGTTTCCCAAAAAAGCAGCTGCGAGGCCTGTAGACGACAGAGGGGGACTCTTTAGCGTCGCCTACACGACCCCGCAGCCGTTTAGGTGTAGCGCAATAATTATGCCGGAAAGGCTCTCTGTGCCATAAACAGACATTGTGCCGCTGCCTGACGCCACGAGCTCAGCTTTTTGTCCCATTATTCCCGAACGCCCCGTAATAAAAGTCTGCCCTTGTCCCACAATGAAACACTTTTGCCCCCGGTTGGCTTGGGACTCACGTGTGATACTCGGCGTTGATCTCCACGTATTCTTTCGAGAGGTCACACGTCCAGACGGTTGCCCGGCCCGTCCCCATTCCCAGTTCAAGTCGAATGGCAATCTCGTCCCCGGACACTTCCTCGGCGGCCTCCACTCCGGTGGGAAGGCCGGCCTCAAAAACCGCCACATCGCCCAGTAAGAGACGGGTAGTCTCGGGGGTGATCTCGGCTCCGCTGTATCCCGCCGCGCAGACGATGCGACCCCAATTAGGATCGCCGCCGTTCATCGCGCATTTCACCAGGGGGGAATTGGCAATCGCGCGGGCCGCCCGCTCGGCGTCTTGCTCGTCTTTCGCGCCAATCACTTCCACCTCGACCAGACGCGTCGCGCCTTCTCCGTCGCGCACAATCTCCCGCGCGAGTCTTCCCATCACGGCTTCAAAGGCCGATTCGATCTCCCCTGGTTCTGCCCCGGAGGAATCGGCGCCGGATGTGCCACTCGCCAGGAGAAGAACCGTATCGTTCGTGCTGCTGTCGCCATCGACCGTGATGCGGTTGAAGGTCCGGTCGGCCACACGACGCAACGTATCGCTCAGTACGTCCTCGGAAGCCTTCAGGTCGGTGGTGACGAACCCGAGCATCGTCGCCATATCGGGAGAGATCATCCCGCTGCCTTTGGCCATGCCGCCGACTTTGAAATCCGATTTGCCAACCCTCCCGCCTCCGGTGGTCCATTTCGGGTAGGTATCGGTGGTCATTATCGCCCGAGCGGCCCCTTGCGCGCTCTCTTCTGCAGCGCCAAGGGCATCAAAAGCGCCGCGAATTCCGCTTGTTAACTTCTCCATCGGCAGCGGGTGGCCGATGATGCCTGTGCTTGCCACTGCCACCTGTTCCGGGCCGCAGCCGATCAAATCTGCCACCAGCTGCGCGGAAGTTTCGACGTCGCGCATGCCTTTCACACCCGTGCAGGCGTTGGCGTTGCCTGAGTTCACAACCACGGCTTTCAGTTTCTCACTCGGGAGGATCCGCCGGTTCCATTGCACGGGGGCGGCGGCGAAACTGTTCCGCGTAAAGACCCCCGCAGCAACGCAGGGGTCGTCGGCTATCAGCAACGCCACATCTGGATCCGCGCTCTTAATCCCGCAGGCAGCAAAACCGGCCTGGAATCCTTCCGGGAACAACACACCATAATTTTCGTCTTTCATCGTTTGGAATCCTTTCGCACTCGCTTCAGAGCTGCGCCGTGCCACGGAGATAGGCGCGTATCTCCTGCTCTTCGGGGTCAATTAGATCGGGCTCGACATCTCCGATAAACTTGCAGGCTTCATAGAAGACCGGGGCGAGCTTGCCGTGGACACCCACGATGTGATGGACATACGGCCCGCAGACCAGTCGTTCTTCCCAGCGGGGCCAATCGTTGACTTCCACCCACAAATATGTTCCGTAGGTCGCCGGACCGTCCGTCCCTCGGGCATGCCCGGTAAACATTCGGTAGCGACCGCGATCGCCGTCAAACCGCACAAGCGTGACGTCGCCACCGCGGATCTCCCAGTGTCCCACCGCTCCGACATCCATCCCGAAATGCGGGCAGATCTCAGGATCGCCTTTTGCCAGCGAGAGCGGGAATGGCCCGCAGTGCCAGAGCAGTTCAGCGTTGTCATTTTCCGGGTGTCGGACGGTAAGGTCGGCGAAAAACGGGGCCGATTCGCCCCACGCAGCCGCCTGCGCCGCCACCGCGCTGACAGCCCCGTGGATGTCGGTCTCACACGCCATCGGAACGCCCAGATCCGTCATTTCGCCGTGCACAAAACAGGAGCAAACGCCCAGTTCGGACTGGAGCGCACTCCAGCACTGCAGGGCGATGCCATCGAGACGTTGCTCCATGGCCCAGTCTTTGACGGCGAGTTTGAGGGCCGCGACTTTCAACATCTCTTCCTCATCCACCTTAACCTCAGCTTTCTCGTAAATCTCTTCCAGTTCCCGTCGCGTTTCCTCCGAATCCAGCCGTGCTTTTGCTTCGCCGGTCAGTTTGCTGAGGGCGGCAGGAACGACTTCTATACCGAAACGTTCGAGAAGTTCCCCTTCATTGCAGATGACGCTGGTAAAGGAACCTGGCCGGGTGCTGACCTGGCCGATCCGGGCTCCTTCCACGCAACGCGCAACGTTCACTGCCCGGAGGAAATTATCGAGACCACGCTCAAAGACCTCATCCTCGGGAGAACAGTTCACGATATAGGAGAACGGCACATCCATCCGCCGGAGGATTTTCCCGCTCGGAAAGATTCCGCATTGGGTGTCGCGTTCACGAACCCCATCGGAACCCGGATCTCCATCTCGAGGTCCCCATAGCAAAACCGGTTTCCCCACCGCTTTGCAGGTTCGACCGACCGCAAGTTCAGACCCGAAATCGCAGTGGGCAACAAATACGGCATCCACCTTCTTTTTCGCAAAGCGCGCGGCAATTTTCTCCGCGTCGCCCGGATCCGAAAGCAATCCGTCATCGTTCAACCAGTCGAGTGAGACAAAATCAACTTCAAGTTCTGCAAGTTTCTTCTTCAGTTTCCTCCCCTGGCGACCGGGAATGTCGGGATCATAAATTCCCCGTTGGGTGGGAAGCAGGCCAAGCACGACAGGCTGTTTGAACTTAACGTAATCCAGCATAAGCGACCTCCAGCGGCGAAACGCTCCATTAGCGACAACACAGAAAAAGAGTTTATATCGCTCCCTGCGGATGCTGTCAAAGTTGCAGCGGCCCTGCGGCCGTGGAGCCCACGGACAAACACGGACGAGTGAGGTGATTTTGTGTGGTCGTGCAGCTTCCGAGCGAAAGCTGGGGCGTTCTCGCCCTTCTCACCACTTCACTTCAGTAAGGGCCGTTATTCCCGGCTTTATTTTCCAACAATAGACGAAGCTATCTCGTGGTCGGAATCGAAAATGAAGATGCCACGGGTGTATCAATTGGGTATAAGCAAAGGGATGGGTTTGTTATCAGCCCGGCGATAGACGCGGAAATGGTTGTCCAGAGTCAGGACTTTATGCCGGGGATGGTTCTCTGACATTCGCACCAGGCACGCGTCCGCAAGAGAAATGGGAAGGTCTCTGTAAGCCACCAGAAGCTCGCGTACGCGCTTCAGCTCGGACTCCAACGCCAAGGAATGTGTGATCCGAATCGCCCCATCACGCAGGATCCGAGCTATCGCCCCCAGCCCCCCTCCGCTCCCCCGAAGCAGGAATACGGCTTCGGATATGACGGATTCGCAGGTGAGCATGGGAGTAGCCACATTTTTGAGAGTCTCGACAGTCCACGCATGATATTCATCCCGGCCGTTCAGAAGAGCCACGAAAGGCCCGGTATCGAGAATCACCGACGTTTTCATTTCCCATACCCTTCCAGGTGCCGCCGGGCCGTGGAAAGATCCTCGGGCCCCTCAACCGATCCCGCAATATCCTCCACCAGTTCGTAAGCGGATGGGGATTCGGCCGCGCGCAACTCCCTGCCCACATACTCCTTAACGGCCGATCGGATGACCGCTGACCTTGTCGTATCTCGTTGCTTTGCAACCGATTCCAACTTCTTCAACAAGCTTTCGTCGGCCTTGAACGTGATTACCCGCATCTTCTCACCCTCCTCGACAGTATTACCCTATGGCTCTATGGTATTATCTCATGCCCCGGTTGTCAATACTCCAGCCTGCATCAGGAGCTCGGTTCTGATCGTTTTCCCCTGCATGGTTCGCGCGTTCCTGTTAGTATTCCTCTTTCCTAACGGATCGTAATACTGCACGAGCTGGAGATCCCCGTGGAAAAGAAAAACATTCTCCTCGTACACAGCGATCAGCACCGCTACGACTGCGTGGGATGCAACGGACATCCCATCCTGGAAACCCCGAACATGGACCGTCTCGCGGCGGATGGGGTTAATTTCCGCCATGCTTTCACACCGTCGCCGATCTGTTCTCCCGCCCGCGGATCGCTGATCACCGGGCTCTGGCCCACACAGCACGGCTGCATCAACATACCGAACACCGAGAGTTACCGGCCCATGCACGCCGGGCTGCCAAACGTCTTCGAGCTGCTGAGCGAAGCCGGATACGACATTCGGTACGTCGGGAAATATCATCAGGAATTGCAAAAGTCTCCCACGGCTTACGGCGTCAGCGAATACGTCTCTCAGGGGAAGTATCGCCAGTGGCGCCAGGAACAGGACCTGCCGCTGCTCGAGCGTTCGAACGGCTGGTTCGGGGAAGTCGATCCCCACATTAAGCCCAATCAGAGCCGGCTGGCCTGGGGCGCCGACC
>JAGXLK010000133.1 GCA_018334735.1 Planctomycetota bacterium
CGCCCTCATGGGGGGCCGCAGACGACTTATTTGGCGAGTGACGGTAGACAAAAGGTACTTCCGCGAAACTGCGGTCTTCAAGCCCTTTTTTCTTCAACCAGCTCTTATAGGGCTCCATCTCGTCGGATTCCTCGTTATGGAAAAACCAGTCGTCATCGCGAGTCTCCATTCGCACCATGTTGGACTGCGGAGTGCTATCGTAAACACGGGCGGCAACATAGATGTGCTCCTCATCCCATGCCATCCTGAACTCCGCCGCCGTATCGTCCGGCTCCAGCTCCCGGGCCTCCAGCCACGGCCGGCGAGCCAGCTCGCTCAGATCATGCGGCATGTCGCGCATGCCCCGCACCGTTATGCTCGGCACATCCTCCCAGTCGGCAAGGTCGCCGTCTATGGTCGGAGTAAGGCGCGGAACGGCGGTCACATGCAGCACTTCGGAGTATTCCGCCAGGCCCGCATCGGTATCGAAGCTGAATGAAAATTCGTAAGCATTCGCCTTGTTGGGCGTTGCATCGGAGATCGCAAAACTGAGCAGGCGCTCCTCGCCAGCCTCCAGCTCCACATTTTCACTCTCAGAGGCCAGCTGGATCCCCGCCGGCGCTTTCACTTCAAAGGTACCGCTGATCGGCCGATTCAGTCGGTTTGTCACCTCAACCTGCAGTTCGGCATCTTCGTCATCCAACAAACAGGTAATATCACGCGGCAGGATCTCCGAGGGCACCCTGTCACGAATCTCCGCCTTGCGGATGCGATCTGCGATCGCAGTGGGCCCTTCTTCCGAGCGCATATACGTGGGACGCTGGTCCAGCTGGATCCTCACTTCGTCCCGGTCCTCATACATTGGATTTCCGGCCAGATCGTAGAAATCTATCAGATCGTCGCTGTTATCGATGGTAATCGTCCCGCCTTCCGGCACCGCATCAACCTGGCTCCATATGCGGAATTTCGGTGAATCCTCCGGACTCGGCCCCTGCCGGCTGATTAACTGACCGAACATAACCACCAGCGCCTCCGGATCATCGTCCTCCCCGAACTGGAATAACCATGGCAAATGGTCGTGGAAGATCAGGCGCTCGAATTCCCGGCCGGTCACAAAGTGATTGAACGCGGCAGTGGCCGATGCAACAGTGGTCGGCATATGCCATTTGTCATCCACTCCCGGAACCGAAGTATAAACCGTTTTGGGATGCCAGAGGATAACTATTTTCTGACCCGAGGCCATAAGCTGTGAGGCCAGCTGGGGAAGCAGGTACTCGCTTATCGCAAGCCAGGTCTCGGTTTCGATCGATATCTTCCCGCGGGCTTCGGCGGCAAGGGGACCGTAGCAGCCGGGAGGAGTGCCGTAATGGCTGGTGAACACGTCGATGTAATCCGTCATCGGATAGTTGCCGTCCTCGTCGGGGTCGGAGAAGAGTTTATCTTCGGTGTTCATCTCCGAAGAACAACCAAGCACCTTGATATCCTCGCTGACCCGCCGAAGAGCACGGGCGATTGCCTTATGCATCGAACGGTACTGCGGTATATCGCTGGCACGGCCACTGATGCTTCCACCCTCCCACGGTTCGTTGAAGTTCTCCACCCCCCACAAAGCACCCTCACCATCTTTCCAATAGCGCCTGGCAAATGCTTCAACCCAGCGGCCAAGAGGGCAAATCTCGCCATCCTCCCGCTCGTCCTGCGGCGTCCAAAAATCGGGCGTCCCCATCCAATCGGTGTTACCCCAGTAGGGATTGCCATCCCACCCGGGTTTCACCGCTGCGGGGGTCTGGTGAGGGCTGAAAGGCCATGACCATTTCGGGTGTGCGCCGAGGGTTATCATAGCCTGCAGGCCCCCGTCCTCCAGCTTCCCCATTTTGTCGTCGAGCTTACCCCAATTCATAGTACCGTCCTCGCCTATGTTGGGGCTGGTGCCCGAACGGATAACGCGGATACCCATCCGGGCCTGGGCCGTCGCTCCGTGTGGACTCTTCATCATCGCACCTTCCCCCATAATCGGGGTATTGTCCGAGGTGCCTTCGGCTACCTCCGGCACGCGGGCCAGAGTGCCAAGAAAATAGCGATCTCCATCGCGCTCGGCCACCAGCGCATAGGTACCGAACCGTTCCGGTACGGGAAGATCCTCGACCTCAAATTCGGTCTTGCCCTCCTCGCCGAACTCTACGCCTACCGTCTGGCGGATCGGGTCTCCCTCAAGCTGGATAAAATCGGCGTGACCGTACGGGTCCACATGAACGTCCATATTCTTATCCGGCACCTGAGTGTGGATACCCTGAATCTCAAGCACGTAATCCACCGTCTCGCTCTCGTTGCCCTGCGGAGCGAACTTGAACCGGGCGTTCACCGTCTCGCCGGGGAAAAACAGCTGCCCGGGCGCGTTTGTGCCGAGGTAGACGTGCTTATTGCTGGGCATCCTACACTCCAGCACCTCCATATTCCCTTTGTTCACCAGCGAACGGGCCTGCACAACAGCAATTGTGGATACGACTAAAGTTAACAGAAACAGCAATGCAAAAATCCTGATCAAACAAACGGCTCCAACCTGCCTAATTCGTCGTTTCATAATACTTCCTCCTCAAACTGACCTATTGACATTAAAATGTTGCTTGAACGAATTGTTAAAACTCTTCTAACAGTAGAAGTCTTTGGAAACGCGCAGATTCTTTACCACTTTCACTATGTTATCGTATTTTAGAAAAGTTGACATAAGAGAGCTCTTTTTTTTACAATCCGAAAGATGTCGCTTCCTTCAGGTCTTCTGATATGGCGGGAGTGAGCCTTTTCTCCTCCAACCCACTGTATTTACCCTTGGGGAGCATATCTTGCGGCGGGAGGCGATAGACGATCTTCAAATTCTTCCAGTTATTTTCCTGAGTCACTATGATCTCGCCATTGGATCTCTTGAAAGCTGCAATTGCCCAGGGGATATCCAGCCAGCTCTTTTCCGCGTAAAGCCGGGGTCCGGGGGTCATCCATCCCAACGATTCGCCGGTACGTATATTAAAAACATGCACCGATTCATCGCCCTCCTTATCCGTGCCCTGAGCTGCGAAAAGCAGCCCCCCGGCAACGTCCCAGGAGCTGATATCCCGTCCCATATCGATTACCGACAGGATCTCGCGTCTCTCTTCATCCATGAAATTCTCGTAAACAACGAACTCAGGCCCCACTTTGCCGGTTAAGCTGCCCTCGTAATCGGCCGTATAGCCCGATATATACATGCGGTCGTGATCCGCATCGTAGTGAAAATCCTCAATAACCGTTCTGCTTTTATGGCGTCCGCGTCCGGCAAACGGAGCGGGATTTTCGATAAGTTCGGCATTTTGCAGATCAAAATCATAAATGGGATTCTCATGTTCATCAAACCCCTTCAGTTCATACCGCAATATGCCCCTTCCATCCCGATTTTTGAACCCGGCGGAGAAATCCTCCCAAAGGTTGCCATGGGAATCAAGACGCCACTTACGGTTGTTCTCGTGACCCTCTATATCAAAATACTCATCGGGGGTCATCTTCCCGTCACCATCCACGTCACGCCACATCATTCGGGCCGGAATATCTCCATCCATAGGCCGCTCCGGCGGATAACCTCCCTCGGAATGGTGCCCATTACTGAGATAGACCGAAGGAACAAAGATCTCGCCGCCCTTTTCCTTTCGAAGTATCAGCGTCCCTCTTCCAGTACCGCTTCCACCGCCGTCGGTCTGCAGATACAACCGCCCGTTCGGCAGACGTATAACTTCGCCACGGTAATTGCGGCTGTCATGGGGATACTGGCTATTATCCCGCGTGACGGCAACCCATTCGTCCAGTCGCTCAGTGCGATCATAGTTAAGTACAAACTTGTTGGCAGAACCCTGCCCGGAATAAACAACCGTGCCGTCATAAGCCGGATCAAAACTGGCCCCGTCCATAAACGTGGCGGTATAGCGTTCCCATCGTACCGATCGGTCCGCGTCGAACTGACGGATGAAGCTGCCGCTGGCACCTCTCGTGCTAACCGTTACCCGTCCCTGAGCATCAACTCCGACGCCTGAAAGCATATCAAGACGGTGAGGGCCCCTCCTTCCTCTGACCGGACCGGCAAAAATACCGCCCTCTTCTCCGATCTTATCGACCAGTTCCGGCTCGGAACCGGAAACATCGTAAACAAATACCTGGAATCTTTCCGGGTGTGCATCGGCCACATAAAGCAGACCATCAGGCCCTCCACAATCTATGGCGGAAGGACGCTTCAGGTCGGTTATCCGGCGGCCGGTGGCTACGCCATCCTTCGTATACTCAACCACGCGATGCGGACCGCGATCAAGCCACCCGGCCCGACCCTCCAGCTCTTCGGCATCCGGCCGTTGAATAATCCAAAGGTTTCCGTTTTCATCAAGGGTAACAGGCCCGGGATAGGGCACTTCAAAACTGTCCCGCTTCTCCATCGTTTCAACGTCCAGCAAAGTGATCTGCTGGTTTATATCATCGGCAACAAAAAGCGTCACCCCGTCACTAACCATACCACGAAGTTGCGGCGGTGGCCGGCGGTACATCTCGGCCAGACTCGGATCTTTTTCCAACTGCTTTTCCCGTTTCCAATCCGACCAAAGATATTCCGGCCTTTCCAGCCAGACATTATAATTGGGCAGATTTCCAAATCCCTTATCATACCGCCAACGCGCTCCATTAAGCAGCTTCAGCCCCCGCTCCGGGCCGGGCCCGTCGATCGGGGCGGGAAGGGTCCTGAGCTCCTCTTTATACCCTTTAAACTTTCTGTGGAGATGATTTCGGTAATAACGCGCCACCCCCATCAGTTCCTTACCCTGTTCATTCTTTTTCTTGTATGGCACATAGACATATTTGTCGTCAGCAGTTATTACACGGGACGTTCCGCTGGGCACACCGGCAATAATATCGCCGTCCTCGGAGTACAAAGTCGCATTTCGATGTGCTTCGTCCCAGGGGCTATGTGTGACCACCATTCCGTCATCGGTGACCATCAGATAGCCGATAGATGTCTGCATCCACTTCGGCCCACCAGGCCAGGACATGCCGAACCACGTCGTGGAATACTCCAGCCCCTCCTCGTTTTCCTGATCCGGCTCGGCGATGTATTCATCCTGCGAACGCGACTCCGTCATATCTGGCTCACCCACGGAACTGTCACCAATATCCGTCGCCGTCTCGTGTCCGCTCTGCCGTTCTGAGAGTTTGCTATCAGTGGCCCCGGCCGGCTCTTCTGCCGGATCATGACGAACCCAAATAAAAACCGCCGTTGCTCCAATCAACAAGAGCACTAATGCAAGTCCCACAAACTTATCTTTCCTTTTACTTTTCCCTCTGATTTTCCGAGTCCTCCTCATAAATATTGCTCCTGAAAACTTACTGGTAAATGGTTTTAACGGTTCACACCCATACTTTTTTTATTGTTTGATGATTTCTATACCATTTATAATTGATCCCTTCGGTTTAAAGGTGATCTCAATTCGCCCATCAATCGGCTCTATATCATCAATAACTTTGTCAACAGCACGATTACGCTTGCCCGTTTCTCCTATCGCATCGAAATCGGGAAGAACATTTTCTTCATTAATATACACGTCGAAAACCCTCTCACCGACGTTGAAAAATCGATATGTCTCTGCGAAATGAAGTCTCACGGTATAGCGGCCATCCTCAACGTGAAACACGTAACCGGGCACATGATACCGCTCGTGCCGATATATTTCGTCAAGTTTGGTCCACTGTATTTGACGATTCCGTCCCCGATACACCGTTCCGCCACCAGTGAACCCCCAATCGGTCTCCCCGGGTTTGTATTCCTGGTCCGCCGACCACGAGACACCCTTCTCAGTTTTGTAATCCGAATCGCTTCCACAATTAACACGATATATAACCTCGCCTTCATCCGAAGGCCATGATATTATCTGTTCCTCTTCGGGGAGTTGTTCCGCAGCTTTCGCTTTTTTTATTGATGCAGGTTCCGGATGCTTCAGTCTCCTAATTTCATTCAATTTTTCTTGCATCCGCCGGGCCACATCCGGGCGCTGGAGGTAAAGGTTATTCTGCTCGCCCAAATCTTCTGCGAGGTCGTATAACTGTTTTTCAGGGGCGTCATCCGGCGGCAAAACCGACGAATCACGGCTGAAAAAACCTCCGTGGCTTCTGTTAGGTATAAACTTCCACCTGTTGGACAACAGCGCCAGCGAACTGACCCCGTGAATCGGCAGATATTCCCTAACGGGTTTTCCATTGTCTTCTCCGAGCAATACCGGCAAAATACTGACACTGTCGGGGGCCTCCCCGGGCGCCAGATCCCGGTTAAGAATATCGGCAAAGGTAGCGTAAATGTCCGTTAAACCGAACAATTGATCACTCTCGGTGTCTTCTTCAACCACCCCCGGCCAGCGTACAACAAAGGGAACGCGATGACCGCCCTCCCATGCATCGCCTTTCATACCTCGCAGAGGGCCTGCGGCGCGATGGTCGAATTTCTTCACATCTTTCGGAAACCACTGAGGGCCGTTATCACTTGTGGCTATTATCAAGGTGTTCTCGCGTAATCCAGTGCGATCCACTGCATCCACAACATCACCTAAAACGCTGT
>JAGXLK010000134.1 GCA_018334735.1 Planctomycetota bacterium
TGTGCTCTTCCGATCTGGGAAAGCCGATGATTTGAACTCCTCTCCCATTCCCTTCGACATCGTGCGGTTTCACAGCTCCAACGGGGCGACAAGCGCGTGGGCGTCGATTGCCAGCCAGCTGCCATTTAATGAGAATTACCGGTATCCCGTTTTCTGTTTTGGGTTGTTGGCCACGGCGGATCTGAAGTGGGATCGTTATGCGGATGCTGAGATCGACCTGGGCGTTTTGGAATATTCGGGTCCCGAGCGGATGAGGGTGGGCGGGTTTTATGGATTCCATTTCGAGTATACTGTTGGCGAAAATGGATTTCCGCCGGGAGCGGGCTTGAAATTCAATCTGAGCAACGAAGTGATCGAGTGTAATCGGAGGTCGCGACGGAAACGGCCGCTGCCAGAGAAAGATTGGTCCCCGTTGCAGTGGGATAACCCCCGGGCACCGGGATATCTTGAGGTCGAATGTTCGCGGCCAGAGACTGAAATATCTCTCGAATGTGAAGACCATTTTTCCAAAAAGGTGATGTTGAAAGAAGGAACTCCGCTGCAGCCCGGCGATACGATTACGCTCAGAGTGGGTGAACACCCGAATTGCCCCGGTATTAGGACGCAATTGCTCGCGCAGATGGCTTGCCCGTTCAAATTTTTCTTCGATCTGGCCGGCAACGGTGTCTACCTCAGTTCCGGGGAACGCCACTGCGTGGATGTAGTGGGCGGCGATGCCGGGCGGTTGCTCGTGCACTGTCCGCCGACTCCGGATGCTGGCGAAGAGATCCGCGTTGTTGTTACGGCCATCGATCATTTGGGCAATGTTGCGCACGAATACACGGGGGAGGTCTGCCTGTTTGCGGACGCCGAGGATTGCGAGCTCCCTTCGGTATGCTATTTTTCGGAAGATGAAGAGGGGAGTATATCTCTGACCGCTCGGATAGGGGAGGAAGGAGTCTTTCAGATCCATGCCCGGGATCAGAACGATCCATCTGTGAGCGGATCGAGCAATTTAATCGTGACGGATGGGTCATTTGGCCCGGGGAAACTCTATTTTGGCGATATTCACACGCACTCGCAGCTTTCAGATGGACGCCTTCATCCCGAACACAAAGCGATTGAGGTGAGCTGCCATCGGGGCCTTGATTTCTGGGCTCTGACGGACCATGGACACGATTTTACGGAGGAACGGCTGGCACAGCTCAACAGCACACTGGAGAAGCATAATGAGCCGGGCCGGTTCGTGACGATTCCCGGTTATGAGTGGACGAACAGCATGGGACGTGGGGAGCATATGCGGGAAAAGTACGGTCATCGGAATATCTATTCGCGGACCCCGTTCGATGTGATCTATGATGGTGTCTCGCCAGCGAGCGATACCCCGGGTGGCGTCTACCAGAGTTACGAAAAGTCGGGACGCGATTTTTTCTGCATCAATCATTTTCACTGCGGAGATCCCGAGATGTGGCCGGGTGTCGACGGAGGGGTGGAAGTGAGCGGTTGGTGCGGGGAGTTCCTGCGCGATGGCCTGCACGGAGAAAACCAAAAACAGCCGTGGAGCATATTCGATGCGTTTGACGATGGATTGGATGTAGGAGTTACTGCGGGAACGGATCATGGTACAGAAGCCTATTACGCTTTTCTGCCCGCGGAGATGACTGCTGTGCAGTGTGACGAATTGACCCGGGACGCGGTCTATGATGCTTTGAAAGAAGGGCGCACATACGCGACGTCCGGCCAGAAGACGCTCCTTCGTTTTACGGTGAACGGGCAATCTCCCGGGGGGAAAAACGATGCACTGACGGCGTCTGAGAGACAGCTTGAAATCACCGTGGGGTCGGTGATGCCGATCCAGAGGATCGAGGTGATCAAAAATGGTGAGATGTGGCAGACAATTTCTGGTCACCGTTTCGGTGTTGAGAAGCATCAGATTCAGGATTCGGAATCCGGATCGGGCTACTATCTGGTGCGGGTTTTAACTGCCCAGGGCCACACTACCTGGTCGTCCCCGATTTTTTTCGGATAACACGGATTATTGGTGTCCTGTGGCGCGGTTAATTCTGTGGAGTGCTTCATCATCCCGGGTCTGGGATTTGTGCGTCTTTTTTGCCTGTACAGCCGGATAACCCGATTGTGAGACGAAAATGAAAGTCAAGAATATTCAGCAGTTTCTTAATTCCC
Source organism: Planctomycetota bacterium (assembly GCA_018334735.1). The sequence goes on from JAGXLK010000134.1 coordinate 2,164, forward strand.
TCGGCTCCGGGCCCTATCCGGAAGAGAAAGTCTACGTCGGGTCGGAGGAAGAGACGGTCACAAATATACTTGTCTGTTGGATGGCCGGTTTGAGGGGATTGCGGGCAGCGGCGGAACGGGAATGCGATCTGGTTGTGTGCCACGAATCGCCGTTCCTCGGCGTCACACGTGACGGCGATTATGAACGGTTTATGAGCTGGAGTGTTAACGAGCGTCGGAAAGAGCTTGCGCAGGCAAATGGACTCACCGTGCTTCAATGTCATCGCACAGCAGATTCTTATTGCATAGCGGATGTGATTCAGGAAAAGCTGAATCTGCCCGAGCCGGCAATTATGGAAAACATGGCTGGACACGAGGCTGTGCGGATTTTCAAAGTTGCATCGGCGCCGCTGAAGAAACTGGTGGAAGGTTGGAAAGAGGCTGTGGGAATGAAGACTGTCAGGGTTTATGCTCCGGATCTGGAGCGCCCCGTCAGTAAGATTGGCCTCTGCTGGGGCGGTATTGGTCTTCACCTGAACATGGGAGTGATGAACCGCCTGGTGAAACTCGGCGTGGATGTTTTGCTCGGCGGGGAGACCGAGGAATTCAGTGCCACATTCTGCGCGGATATGGATGTGGCTTTCGTCGAATTGGGGCATTTGAAAACGGAGCAACCGGGGATGATGGTGCTCGCCGACGTGCTGGAAGAGCGATTCCCGGAGATTACTGTTCACCGTTTCAGGGAAGAAAGCCCCTGGGATTTTGTGTAGGATCTCGATTGCGTGCCGCGTTCTGGACTCCAGCCCCGCAGTGCGGTGCAGAAACCCGGTCCGCTCACGTGCGCTGCAATCGCCCTTTATTAGCAGGCCAGTGTTTCCGCTTCACGCGTCAAAAACAAACCGGATGACGTCTCCATCCTGCACCTGGTAGTCATGACCGACGGTCCGCACGACACCGGCAGCACGGCATTTTTCTTCCCCGCCGTGGGTTACCAGATCATCGTACGCAATGACTTCTGCTCGGATAAAACCTTCTTCGAAGTCGGAATGGATCGTTCCAGCCGCGCGGTCGGCGGGAGTTCCGCGCGGAACATTCCAGGCCTGGGCTTGATTTGACTGAATGGTGAAGAAGCTCACGAGGTCGAGGGTTTCATATCCGGTTCGAATTACGCGCTGGAGCGCCCGTTCTTCGATACCGTATAGATTGCGGAATTCGCTTTGCTCGGCGTCGTCCATATCGATAAGTTCTTCTTCAAACTTTGCAGCGATTGTCAGGGCGAGTGTGCCGTGCTCATCGGCATAGCTGCGCAGAGCATCAACACAGGGGCGAGTTTTATCTGAAACCTCTTCGTCGGTATTGGCGAGATAAATAATCTTTTTGTCGGATACCAGGGGCACCTCACGGTAAAGGGGGGCGGCGGTCTCGCTGGAGCGTTCGGGAAAATCGGAAGCCAGGTGTCCATCGCTGAGGTGCCTCGCAAGATTTTTTGCTGTCTCAAGCTGATCTTCAAAGGAATCATCGGTGCGGGCCTGTCGTTCCAGCGTTTCAATCCGGTTTTCCACCAATTCAATATCCCGCAGAGCAAGTTCCGTTTGTACAGTTTCGATATCACGAACGGGATTGAGCTCAGGGGCGACGTGTGCAATATTTTCGTCGGAGAAACACCGAACGACATGCAGGAGGGCGTCAGATTCGGCGACGTGTGATAGGAACTGGTTGCCCAGTCCTTCCCCCTGACTGGCGTTTTCCACAAGTCCGGCAATATCCACGAACACGACGGTGGCTTGAGTGACCTTCTCCGGATTGGTTATTTTCGCGATTTTTTCAAGACGCTCGTCGGGAACGGGGACAATGGCTTTATTCGGTTCGATGGTGCAGAAGGGGTAACTTTCGGCCGCGGCGTTTTGGGCGCCGGTGAGAGCGTTAAAAAGGGTTGATTTCCCCACGTTTGGAAGGCCAATAATTCCGATGCTTAAACTCATAAAAGTTTCCTCGCATGCGGTCGCGATTCATCGCGATTCTAAAGCTTTTTGCCGGGTCAGCGCGAATGTGAAATACGAAAACTCCAGCCAGCCAGGCGCGTTGAGCGTTTTAGCCCGGGAGCACTGATACCCAATACCATGTCGCTTCGGCCCTGGCTGTTTTTATTGCAGTGCCAGATTAAATGCAAAAAGAAGGGATTTACAAGAAGCTAAAGACCCTGTTCGAAATTGCGACAATCATCCTTTTGATTATTCCGTGGGTGCCCAGTTGCGCGCGCGGGAAACCGCTTCCTGCCAGCGTGAGTAAAGAGCTTCACGCTCAGTTTCAGACATGCGGGGTTTGAAACGCCGGTCGATCTTGCGGTGGGCAGCGAAATCTTCCACCGTTTGCCACACCCCGAGGTGGAGACCGGCGAGGCCCGCGACGCCCACCGCGGTCGTATCCAGGTTCACGTTCCGTTCGACGGGCACGCCCAGGATATCGGCCTGGAACTGCATCAACCAGTCATTTGCACATGCGCCCCCATCGGCTTGCAACTTTTTGATGGGTTCGCCCAGCTCATCGCGCATGGATTCAGTTACGTCTCGCGTCTGGTAGGCGATCGATTCAAGCGCAGCACGGGCGAAATGTTCCCGTTTTGTCCCGCCGGTCAGTCCCACGAATATTCCCCGAGCGCGGGGATCCCAGTAAGGCGCACCGAGCCCCTGCAGGGCGGGCACGAAATAGACATCATCGTTCGCATCGAGTGACGCCGCCATCTCGGCCGTCTCGGCGGAACCGGCGATTATCTCAAGTCCATCCCGCAGCCATTGGACTGCCGCGCCGCCAGCGAATACGCTGCCTTCCAGAGCGTAGTCTGTTCGGTCCCCGATCTTCCACGCGATGGTTGACAGAAGATTCTCAGAGAGTTGCCTCTTAGCCCCGGTATTGACCAAAAGGAACAGACCTGTTCCGTAGGTATTCTTGACAATGCCCGGTTCGAAGCAGCCCTGTCCGAACATCGCGGCTTGCTGATCGCCCGCCACGCCGGAGATCGGAGCGGTGAACCCGAACAGATCAGGGTCGAGGTTCGCAAATGTCCCGGAGCTGGGTCTAACATCAGGGAGAGCGTGAGACGAAACTCCGAAAAGTTCAAGCAGATCGGGATCCCATTTTTTGTCTTGAATGTTGAAAAGCATTGTGCGGGAGGCGTTACTGAAGTCTGTGGCGTGAGGATGTTCGCGGCTCAGATTCCACAGGATCCACGAGTCGACCGTCCCGAATATACCACTTCTGGTCTCAGGGATGTTTTGGAGCAACCATTCGATTTTAGTGGCACTGAAATAAGGGTCGCACCGCAGGCCAGTTCGCGCATGGATTTTGCCTTCCCAATGGTTGTCTCTGAGTTGCCGGCAGCGGGCGGTGGTGCGACGATCCTGCCAGACAATGGCGTTATGAACAGGCTGTCCGGTATCCGGATCCCAACAGACAACGGTTTCTCGCTGATTTGTGACGCCGACACCTTCAATTTCATCTTTATTGACATCTTCGAGAACTTTTTGAACGACTGCTTTGCTGGTCTCCCATATCTCGAGAGGATCGTGTTCGACCCAGCCGGGTTTGGGATAGTGTTGTCTGAATTCCTGATAGGCTCTGGCGCGGACGTTCAGTTCAGTATCGAATACGAGCGCACGGTTGCCGGTTGTGCCGAGGTCAAGGGCGAGAATGAGCATTAATTGAGGTTGTCCTTTCTTGGAAGTGCGGAAGATTAGATGAGGGTCTTGTCGATTCTTTGTATCAGTTCAAAGTTGCAAATCCTTACGGTCGGCAACCCGTCGTCGTCGCGCAGAAATTCATCATTGCGATCGATGGAAAGCAGGAGGTGACTGCCTTTCAGATCAAGGTCTTTCACGCCCGTTTTTCTGAGCTTTTTATCGGTTTTCCGCAAAATAGCCGCGAATGTTTTCCCGGAAATCAGGTTTTCTTCTCTTGCTCTCTGGGCGTCAAGGCTTCTGAAGTAGTCCTGATCGTTTTCGGCAAGCAACTCATCCGGGCCGTTCCAGTAACCCCAAATGAGGACGTATTTATGATGGTCACTGAGGATGGGGTGGCCTTCAGGCGTAAGGAGCTGCTGGTGGCTTTTGTACCGTCGTTGATCCCTGGGCTGGTTCTCGTCCTCAGTTCTATGACCGCTCATATAAATTGCGCGTGGGTAAGTCGTGTTGATACCACGTCCGCTGAGGTGAAAATTCAGTGAAATTTCTTCGAAAGGGCTGTTGTAGCCGTGAGACAGGATTTGGATTCCCTGGCGATTGAGCTCATTTGTCGGCGGAATTGAACCGATTTTTGAAACGCGGCAGACGAGATGGATATCGTCCTTCGTGGTCGTTTCGTAGGTGTTTCCAGAGGAGGAAAGGTTTGTTTTGGGCGATTCCCGCCAGCGTTCCGGCAGAAAATAATCGGACAGTTC
>JAGXLK010000135.1 GCA_018334735.1 Planctomycetota bacterium
ATGTGCAAGATCGTAATGCCCCCGGAAAAGGGACTGAGTCCCGTGTTTCCTGATGCGGACTGGTGTGTGGTGGGCGAGCCATTTTTCGGAATTCCCGTTTCCTGTTACGCAATGGAAAGCCTGGAAGAACCGGGAGAAGCTTTCCAGGTGTTGAGCGAGGCGGAATTTGCGGCGCAGGAAGACGTCAAAATGCTGGCGCATAATGGCCTCCACGCTTTTCTCGCTTTTTTGGGTACGTTGCGTGGTAAGGAGTATTTTTGCGAATTGCGAGAGGACTTGGAATTGATGTCAATGACAGGGGAAATGATGCGTGAAGAAGTCGGTCGCGCACTTTTAAGAAAGCATGGCAAAGCGCTGAACCGCAACTTTTGGCACAATTATGCGCCTACCATCACGCGTCGGATTACGTGCCCCGGTTTTCATGATCCCGTTTCGAGGGGCACACGCGGCGTGTTGAGAAAACTCCAGCCCTGGGAACGTTTGATCGGCGGGATGCGCACGATCTGGGAACAGGGCATCGAACCTCGTCTTTATGGGATCGGTGTTGCCGCTGCCGTTATCCGGGCGGTTGAGAGCGGGGAAACGGAAAAAACCTTCCGCCAGGTTCTGGAGGATCACTGTGATCTTGCCGACGAGCCGGAGCTGGTTGAATTATGCCTTGAAGGTCGGGCATGGTGCGGGAGGGAGTGACAGAACTAAACGTTTTGCACCTTGCGGGTTCGCGGAATAGCCGAGAGCTGGAGGTCTCTCCGCTCTACGTCGGACCGAGATGAACCTGCCGGTGCTGTGGACTCTGCAGACTCGAGTTCAGCTGAGTCCGCCGAAGGGCGAGTGATGGGGGGCTTGAGGCGGACAAATATTGCTCATGGTCCATCAGGTGACGGGATCTGTGCCCAAGACACCGGCGCCGTTTTTGAAAGCCGGCTTGCACCCAGACCATCTCAGTGCATTCACGGCATCTTATCCCGTCCCCGAAACCCACTCAGAGTCCTAAAATGATAGCCAATATTGGGAGAGAAATCAGAGATAGTACCGTGCTGACGACGATGCAGGTCCCGACGGTTTCTGTGTTCATCTTGTAGTTTTCTGCGAGAATTGGAGTAAGCGTGGCCACGGGCATGGCGGCTTCCAGGATGATGACATTGTAAGAAATGGCATCCGGGTTGAGGATTTCGGCGACGCCCCAACCTATAAGAGCACCTCCAACAAGGGTGGCAGCGGAGACAAGCAGGGAAGGGAGAAAGTCACGATGAATACGACTGAAATCGAGCATTGCGCCGACACTGAACAGGATCAGAGGGACCGTCATTTTTTCAAATGGTTTAAGGCTCCCCTGAATCAAGTCGGGAATTTTGACCCGGCAAAAATTGAATATCAGGCCCAAAAGCATCATTCCAATGACAGGTGAGGCGACTTTAATGGCTTTTACCAGTGGTACGCCTTTTTTATTTTTGCGGGCGTGGATGAGTCCAATCGGAACGCCGAGACCATAAAAGACCGGCCACCAGAGCACGATGAAAAAAATTGCCTGTTGCAACCCTGCTTGCCCGAGCAACACTTCGCAGACCCCGAATCCCATCCATCCGTAATTTCCAAAGGTGGTAGAGGCATGCACCGCCGTTTTCCTGCCAATACCCTCAACAGATTTGCTGCACAACCAGCCCAGGGTAAATAGGCCGATACCCACCAGAACGAAAGCGAGCATCATTGTGGGGAGCGATCCGACAGATTCGCGTTCGGCTTCAAACATCGTGAAAAAAACGAGAATCGGAACGCAAAGGCGAACGACGAAACTTCGTAGGACTTCGGCCTCTTCGTCGCCGAATACTTTTGCAAGCCGAAAGGCAAGGCCCATCAGAATCGGAATGAGGACGTATAGGATCTGGATTACAGTTCTCACTGTTAGATGTCGAGTCCGTAACAAAGTTTGGAGTGCGAGGCCCATATCTTACCGGTGCTGGCCTGACCTTCAAGCGTGAACTTCCTTTTTTCCTTCAGGGACCGGCGTTTATAATGGTGGGCAGAGTATGAACGCGCAATACGTTCTGGAAATGAGCTTGCGAGGGCTGTTTGTCAGGAAAGGATCGGTATGAGGTGGTTCGAAGCACAGTTCAGGGCTCTGGGGACAACAAACCTCCCTGGTTCTCTCGAACTGGATGGCCGCCGATACGAGCTTGAACAAGAATTCAAACACTCATTTGCAGCCGCTGTGGGGCTTTATCGATGTGGCGATGATCGTATTGTCGTGAAGTTCCACCGTCAGAAATCGTTTTTTGGGCTGCCTCTTGGCGCGTTGGGAAAACTAATGGCATGGTACGAAGCCACCATTATGACCCGTTGTGATGATCTGAATGGGGTTCCCCGGCTACGCGGACAGCCGGTTCCTGGAAGCGTCGCCCACGATTTTGTACCCGGGCATCCCCTGAACAGAGATAGTAAGGTGGATGATCGGTTTTTCCCGCGATTTCTGGACCTGCTTGAGAGTCTGCACGACCGGGGAATCGCCTATGTCGATTTGGAGAAAGCCCGGAATGTCCTTGTTGGTGACGATGGCCGACCGTATTTGATTGATTTCCAGGTGGCTTATTGGATCCCCGATAGACTTCTGGGAAATACGACACTTGCACGTTTCATACGAAATCTATTGCAGGAAGCCGATCGTTATCATGCGATGAAACATTTTCGTCGCGTACGGCCCGATTTGTTGAGCGGTGAGGAAATCGCCCACACCCGCGATAAGCCGCGCGTTGTGCGTTTTGGTAATTTTCTGAGCCAACCGTATAAAAAGATCAGGAGATTTCTTTTCGGAAAAAGCCAAAAAAGTGGAGAGGAGGATTAAGCTGATGGCTGGTCGGCGAAAAGACTATCCTTCCAGGGCACGTCACTTTTTGCAATCCTCGAAAAAATCTTGTTCTCTATTGTTTCTGCTTTTTTGCGGACTGTTTTTTGTCCCGAAGGGATTCGTCATGGCGGGCCGGAAGCAGGTCACGGCTCGAGAGTTGCAAAAGCGAATGGATGAGTTAGTCCGCAAGATCAAATCTGACCAGGCGGAGGATGGTCGTTGGGGAGGGAACTCCCCATGGGGCGCAGCTCGCTGGGAACTTGGCGAGACAGCATTGGGGGTGCTGGCTCTCGCATCAGCCGGTTTGAACACAGATGATCGGGCCGTTTCAAAGGGCGTGCGCCAGCTTGTAGAAACACCATCCCCATCGGTTTATGAGGCTGCTTTGAAAGCTATGGCTCTTGAGACAGTTGATCCAAAGAAATATCGTGATAGCATCAAACGCGCCGCCGACTATTTGATTCGGTGTCAGCTTAACAACGGGGGCTGGTCCTACGGAGAAGGCCAGCAACGGCGGGGAGATAACTCGAATTCCCAGTTTGCTATACTGGGATTGCGTTCTGCGGCCCGCAGTGGAGTTAAGGTGCCGGACGCTGTCTGGCAACGGGCTTGGAAGTATTTTGCAGCCGGTCAAAATAAAGATGGCGGTTGGGGCTACACCCACGCGGGCGGCAATTCATACGGAAGCATGACCGTGGCTGGTGCGGCGAGTCTCTATATTTGTGGGGTGCGTCTGCATACCAGCAAAGGGAAATGCGGCCGTTATATCAGCGATGACAGAGTTGAAGCGGGGCTGAGCTGGCTCGGCAAGAATTTTAGTATTAAAGAGAACCCCGGGCGGCGGATCTGGGACTTTTATTATCTTTATGGCCTGGAAAGAGCTGGTGTGATCAGTGCGCGCCGATACATGGGGGGGAATGATTGGTACCTAAGAGGCGTGCAATACCTTGTTCGACATCCCGGTGCAATAAGCAATCGTAGCGCCAGCGAATGGCCACTACTTCGAAGATGTTTCGCTTTGCTTTTCCTTGCGAAAGGCAACTCTCCGGTTCTTGTCCATAAAGCAAAATGGAATGGTATTTGGGAGCCATACCGGTATGACGCAAAAATGCTGACCGAAGAATTCGGCCATTTGCTCGATCAACGCCTAACCTGGCAGATAATGCCACTTGATGCGCCTTTGGATCATATCAGCTCCGCTCCTATTCTCTATATCAGTGGACGACGCAAATTCGGACTGAATCCAAAAGAAAGAAAAAATCTCAAAGCCTATATTCGAGGCGGAGGGTTCGTGCTCGTCGATGATAATGAAGGAGACAGACGGTTCGATCAATCGTTTCGCAAATTTGTGACGGAACATCTTCCTGGAGAACGTTTTCAAAAACTGGCGTCGAACCATCCTGTTTACACTTACCATTATAAATTGCCCGCTGATCAGCGTCCTCCGCTGGAAGCTGTACGGGGACCATGCTCGATGTCTGTTCTCTATATCCCGGGTGGGGTCACCTGTTCATGGGATCTGGGCAGAACTTCTTCGCCGGATTTCAAACTTGGCATCAATATACTCGCTTACGCCACAGGTATGAAAAAATTAAAAGGAAAAATGTCACAATGGGAAGAGCCAGTCCGTACTCCTCCTCAGCAGCATGAGGCGGGAGAACTTAAGGGAGCCTTCGTCCTCGGGCAACTCGTCCACCAGGGGAACTGGAAACCCCATGAAAAGGTTTGGCCTTTCATATTGACCAAAGCGAATAAAGAAGCCGGAGTCGGGTTGTTCAGTGAACCCGTTGCGCTAAATCCCGAGGAAGACAGCCTTTTTCAGGCCCATTTTCTGAACATAATCGGCACCAAAGACCCGAATCTATCCGAAGCGACCAGGAAGAAAATTCGACGCTACGTGGAACGCGGAGGTTTTGTTTTCGCCGAAGCTGCCTGTGGAAGCGCGAAATTTGACAGGGCTTTTCGACAACTAATGAAAGATATTTTTCCGCAGCAGGAGCTTCAGCGTTTACCGGAAGGTCACCCGTTGTGGAAGCTCGGTCGCAAGCTGGAAAAGGTGAACTACAGCCCGGTTGTCGAGCGCAAAAACCCGGCGTTAGAAAGCCCCTACCTTGAATATATAGAACTCGAAGGGCGATTGGTGGTCGTATATAGCCGTTATGACCTCAGCTCGGCAGTCGCCGGGCACCCGTGTTTTACATGTCCGTCAGTTCTCGCCCCGAGCGCTTCGGAACTGATGCTGAAAGTCGTGCTTTTCGCGCTAACAGGATAATTTCTTGCAAAAATTGTTTTTGGGCTGGCAAGTGGGGCAAAGCTGGGGTATAGTACGTGCTTTGTTGGCGTGCTTCTTTCGCGCTGATTAACTGGAGAGAGCCGGGTCTCAACCCTCCGAGCGGATTTCCTGCCGCTCGGATCATTTCATTTTGGGAAACCCGTTACGCCGGGCCGCCTGCATTTGAACGTTGAATTTTGAGCCCGGTTTTTTTGACTTGTGTTTCAGGAAGGTTGTTCAGATGGCTTCCGCATTACATCCCAGCCACCCTGTTTATAAGGTGCGCCGGGTGGGCGAAAAAGAAATACCATGGATGCTCCGCCGCAATATCTGGACCGGTGTGCTGGGCAGCGTGTCCGTGACTTTCATGACCACAGGAGTGTTTTTCACCGCATACTGTCACCAAATGGGCATGGAAGCCTACCAATTTGGCCTTCTCTCCACGATTGTGGCGTTTTTGATGCCCATATCGTTGTTTTCGGCCAGCGTGGAAGAAAAATTCGGACAAAGAAAATACCCGTGGTTTATTCTTGCCCTCGGTTCCCGGTTGTTGCTGCTCCCATTGCTTTTTGGATTTTTAGTTCCCATCAGTCCATGGATTATTATGGTTCTCGTTGGAACATTGATGGGGATCGGATATTTGATTTCACCCCTGTGGCAGTCCTGGACGTGGGACTATATTCCGTCGGATACGTTCGGGCGTTTTACGGCAAAACGAACGTTCTGGGTTGTGCTGTTCCGCACGCTGGTTGCGCTCGGCGGCGCTGCGGCCATCCATTTTTCTGCTCCAGAGAGCCGGTTACCGATAATCTGCGGGGTTTTTGCGCTCTTTTTGACGATGGGCATCGTTGATCTCATTTTTCACGTTCGCATTCCCGAACCCCCACGTAAATCGCGGCCTGCTAAAACGACCACGAAATTCAAAACGGCGTTTTTAAACCGACGTTTCCGAAACCTGCTTCTGGGTGTGGGACTCTGGTATTTCGCGATATTTATCGCCAGTCCATTTTGCATCCCTTATATGATGAAAGAGTTGGGGTTCGAGGGTAACTTTCTGCTGGCAACGACGATGGCGTATGCGATTCCGGCGGTGGGCACGCTGTTTTTCCTCCCCCTGTGGGGACGTCTTGCCGATACACGCTATCCGGGGCTGGTGCTGAGCTTGTCGTGTTTATTCTGGGCGACAATACCGCTTTTCTATCACTTAGCACGGCCCGAATCTGCTATGCTGCCGCTTACGATAGCATGGCTTGTCGCCGGTATATTTCCGGCCGGTTACACCGTCTGTCTGCCGCAGTTGGCCCGTCGGCTTTCCGGGGTTGACAAAACGATGCCGCTTTCTTTGATTTTTGTCACGGTGTCAATCGGAATGATGATGGGTTCCGGAGTTGGTACGTTGATTGTGCGGTTGAATCCAGTCAATTCCGTATTCCGCGTTTCATTTGCGGCGAGAGTTACA
>JAGXLK010000136.1 GCA_018334735.1 Planctomycetota bacterium
CTTCCACCACATGTTCCAGTTCGGGATCGTGTTTCTCCCAGTTCGTCGGAACATGGAGGTGCGGTATCACCATTACCTTTTCGCCTGAGTTCTTCTTCAGAACTGCATAGGTCTCCTCCGTGGTGCCCTCCGGAACGCACGGCTGGCTGTCATCTAAAAAGTAAATGTTCTTGTCCCCGTCCTGCCGCTGAGGATGGTGGGTCGACTCATACGCTGAAAAAGTGACGAAACGACCCGGTTCGTAGGCATCGCGGGCCGCTTCGCGAACCATATCCCAATCTTCGGGAGCGGCACAAAGATCCTGAGAGTGATCCGTCACCATGCAGAAGTCGAGGTCTGAAACATAGCGCGCATATCGGTAATCATGCTCCGGTGTGATAAATTCGCTGTTGATAGTCGTATCGCCCGACGCGATCGAGTGACAGTGAGTATCACCCCAGAAAAGACGCGGGGAAGGCGAGGCATCCGTGACGCGCGCCGGGTTGGAAACCGCGCGCAAACCGAGGTCGCGGTCCGTCACCTCCACCCGATAAATCCCGGAATCAGGGAAAACCAGATTGTCGCAGAAAAGAATACCTTCCTCATTCAGTGCAAACTCCAGCTCTCGCGGTTGTGCAGTATCTTCCCGCAGGAGCTTCGTTTCGAAACAGCTCTCATAGCCGGTCACCACGTTCCTGTAATGGTCTCGCGCGCGCAACACAGCCCTGACCGCCTCACCGCACCGGATCGTTGAGGGAATCGTGAGTTCCAATTTCTCGGGAACGTCCGGAACGATCTCGATGTGCGGCGGCTCGGGCAGGAGGTAAAAACCGCTCCGGGGCGCCGCCCGGGTCCCATCGGGGTCAACCGCCACTTCTACGGCCCATTTCTGCGCCCAGGTGGGAAATCGCCCCCGCGTCGTCCCGACCTGCCCGTAAGAAACGGTTACGGTATCGCCCGGATGCAACTCTCCCTCTTCCACAACCACGAAAAAATACCAGTTCACCGCAAAGAATTCCTCGCCATTTTTCCCGTTGACAGGGGGCAGAGCATTGGCGGCCCGAAGTTCCACGCCCTCTTCGCGCGAAGACCGAAATGGAGCTCTGATTTTGCCATCACCTGCGTACAGACCCGGAAGGCGAAAACGGATGGCCCCTCCAGCGGTAATCGGCGTCGGACCGACCCGGTAAACAACATCCATCGGAAACCGGCTTCCGGCCGTAACCGTCTGGCTCGGTGTATGGATCCTGACATCTCCCAGATTTTCTGCGTATGAATCGAGTCTCAAAAATTTCTCCTAATTCAAACATTTCCGGGGACGTGATAAGCGCACGTGAAAGTCCTGGTGGTCCGCGGACCACCAGCCCGGATGTTACGGACAATTGGAAGCCATTGTTGCCCAATCAGGGTAGAATCTTTATTGAACATCGTTCATAACCTTTTGTGGCAAAACAAATTCGTTGCTGGCGTCTCTCTCCAGCTTGTATCTCTTCAGTCCGGGCCGAACAGTTGTGCCGATTTCCGGCAAATCCAGCTCCGTTGACTCCGGAACACGCAATTCACATTCACAGCTGCCCGGTGTCGCAATCTGCAGACGATGCCCCTGATCGCACTTCTCGGCCCGGAACTCAATGGGTCCCACGACAGTATGGGCGGTGAGTTCCAGCCGGTTCAAATCACCCAGCTGTGGCCGGATCTGGCATTTTTTGAACCCCGGTTCAAGAGGTCTGATACCCGCAATATCCTGAAACAGAATGTAAATCGGCGACACCGCACAATGACTCCATTGATCGGTGGAATCCGGTGACGCGTTCCAGCTCTCCTGAATCGTATTGTTTAAGCGGACCGACGGCAATTGAGCCCACCGATCCCGAAACTCATTAATCACGACATCCGCCCTTCCCCACCGGCACAGCGCCCACAGACGCCAATTGGCATTCGCCGGGTAAGACAAGCCCATATTCGGGGGACATTCGACTAACGCTTCCAGGGCCGGTTCGATCAACCCGCCGGGACATTGATCGAAAAGCAACGAAGTCGCCAGCGACCGGTCACAAAGACGTGGCTCTCCTTCCTCCCTGAGCCAGCGTTTATTGTTGACAAAAAGCCCCTGTTTCTTGCTCCAGAACGCGTCGACAGTCGCGTCGAGAATATCCTGACCAGTATCGATAAAATAGCGCGAGAGGTGGAGATCCCCGAAAACACGGGCCATGGGCGCCAGAGCATGTTTCAACATCGCTGCGGCGTAAAGATTAAAAGCGCATTGTTTATGACGCTGCTGCTGATACGCATCGTGATCCATCCAGACCGTCGGAACCCCTATGTTTTCAACAGGGAGCATTTCCATTGTATTTCGCAGGGATTTCAGATACTCCGCAAATCGGATCAATCGAGGATAAGGCTCCTTTAACGCCTCCTCTTCGCCCGTCTGCATGTAATGATGCCAGGCATCAAAGACAAACCCGACCCCGTGATCCAGCAGCGGTCCCCACTCTGTTGCTCCTACCTGTCGTTGCATCAGGCGCGCCAATCGATCGTAGCCGGGCCAGCAGTCCAGAAAATATCCGTCTTTCGTCAGACCTTCGCTGTAGGTACGCAGGAATCGTGCTGGCTGCCGCATCTCACCAAAGGCATACCGTATGGCGTGCAGTTGATGCCCGACATCGCCGCTGTACTGCTGCCTCTCGCGTCCCATGCCGTCGACACACGTCTCTTGAGCGCAATTCCGTAGCGTGTTGATCCCCGCATCAATCAGACGTTGCAGTTCCGGGTCGTCACATTCTATCCGGGGTTCGTGTGGCCAGTCGCAGGTCCGGCGACGCACGCCAACGTTTCCCACCCGCACCGGCTCAGTATTTCCTCTGATGTGAAGCTGAATCCAGCGCAGAGATTCGAAATCAAAAGGTTCGAACCGGTTCTTACCCCCACGACAAATGAATCGGCTCCACGAGTAAAAATGTGTATCAAGCCAGGGCGGGCCGTCAGGATCGTGTGATTCCTGACAGATGAGTTCAACCGTCGTGCCCTCGGGCGCCGTGATTGTGAAATATGGCCACCCTACAACCTGTTCTTCCAGTTCAAAAGTCGCATACACACCCTCTTCAGGTACAGAGGGCGCAGGGAATTCCCAGGCCCCCTCCTCGATTTCCTCCGCGGTTCCTTCGGAATTAATCTCAAAAGAATCGGGCACGCGATAATCAAACCAATCGTCGGGATCGCGTTTCCAGGTGACTCGTCCGGAGTCGCGCAAACCTTCCACAGACACATCCGTTTCCCGCATCAAGGGTATCTGGCGTGTTCTCAGAGCCGCGCGGGGAGACTGCACGGTTCCGCCGTTGAGATATTCGAAGTATGAACCGCATGCCACCGGGCGGTCCGCCCGCACGTCAAGTTCCATGGCCGACAACCAGTTCTCATCTGGCTCAAATCCCGGTTCGTCCCAGCCTTCGGGGTAACTCCTTGCATCAAACTTTTCCTGAAGCGCCCGCAGAAAACAGCGTTTAGGTTGTCCGGGTTTGTGAGCCCGGTCGAGATGGCATTTCCAATCACCGTCTGTGAATACTTTCTCCTCCCGCCCTCCGGGCCATTTACAGGTGAGGCAGAAAACCACTCCTGGTTTTCCCATCGCCCACGTTCCATCGCCGTGGCCGTAGAACAGAACCTCAATCCCGATCACATTTTTGCCCGGTCTTAGAAAATTGCTCAATTCAATCGGATCGAGATCGGGCCAGCGTGGATCGGCCGGCGCCGGCCCCCATTGAATCCGCTGGCCGTTCACCGTCAAGAGGTAACGACTGTCGGCCGTGATCCACCCCTTCGCCTTTTCCGGAACTTCCTTGAGATCGAGTTCTCTCCGGAAAAGCACAAACGTATTCGGAAGCGTGCGTTCGGATGGGAGCCAGACCCAACGTGCCGGCGACAGATCGATCGGTGTTGCATACCAGCAATATTTTCCCGGCATAAATTTTTACCTGACTGAGGAAAAGGAAACGTTTCGGGCATTCTACATCCCGTGTATGGAGAACAGATGATTTGTTATCTGGTGGCTGTTATTGGTCTTGTGGGCCTTGTAAGTCCTGTAAGCCGACGTCCGGACACCATCCGTCGTCGGTTTTGATAAACACTGCGGTTTGCTCGCAATTGGTTACCGCAATACGACCGTTTCCTTCTGGAACCATTCCGTTCTCCGACCCAAAAAACCTGGTTTGAATTGAATTCAGAGAAAAAATGATATCTGATTCGGTGCAAAGTATCAAAATGCCAGGTTCTACAAGCCTCACTGCCTCATAGAATTATTTGCATTTTTACCCGGTATCGTTTATACTCATTAATCCTTCGGGGCATAGGGGAATGTTTTCCTGCCGATACCCACAGTATCTTTGCAGATCTCCCGGTTGGACCCTGGTATTTCAACCCGCTCCGCATATGCCTCGCAACTCAACGAGCCCGCACATTTTTCCGAAGACCCTAACCTTATGAGTACTCCAGCGACCGAAAACGAAGAATCCATCGATCTTGACCGCGTGCGCAATATCGGCATCATGGCCCATATCGATGCCGGGAAAACAACCGTAGCGGAGCGCATGCTCTACTACACCGGACGCACCCATCGTATGGGCAGTGTCGATGACGGTGATGCAACAATGGACTGGATGGATCAGGAACGCGAACGTGGCATCACGATTGCAAGCGCCGCAACCACCACCTACTGGCGCGACCATCGTATTAATCTGATCGACACCCCGGGCCATGTTGATTTTACAGTGGAAGTGGAACGTTCCCTGCGGGTGTTGGACGGCGTGATCGCCCTTTTTTGCGGAGTTGGCGGCGTCGAGCCACAATCGGAGGTCGTCTGGCGCCAGAAGGAAAAATACGACGTGCCGGCCATCGCTTTCATCAACAAAATGGATCGCGTTGGAGCCGATTTCGAACGTGTGGTCAATGAAATCGAGGAACGCCTGGCCGCTCATCCTGTTCCCATTATCGTTCCCCTCTATGAAAATACCGAATTCATCGGCATTATTGATCTGATTGCCGAAAAACGCGTTTACTACAACCATGAAGATCTCGGCGAAACCTATCATGAAGAACCGGTCACGCCTGAAGATTCGCCTATCTATGCCACCTGGCGAGACCATCTTATCCAGAGCGTCAGCGACCAGGATGAGGAACTTTTTGAAAAATATTGCATGAACCAACCGATAGAACCGGCAGAGATCCGCAAGGCCCTGCGGCAGTCAACCCTGGCCGGCGAATCGGTTCCTGTACTCTGCGGATCAGCCCTCAAAAACAAAGGTGTCCAACGGTTGATGGACTGTGTTGTCGACTACCTCCCCTCGCCAAAGGACCTCCCGCCGGTCATCGGGTTTTGCGATAAAAATAAAGAAGAGGTTCAACGCTACCACAACAGCAACGATGAACTGGCGGCTCTTGCCTTCAAAGTGGTTACCGACCAGCACGTCGGCAAAATGGTCTATCTGCGCGTCTATTCCGGGAAACTCGAAGTCGGCAGTTACGTTTACAACGCCACAAAAGAGAAAACGCAACGCGTCAGCCGGCTTATGCTCATGCATGCCGATCACCGCGAGCAACGGGATGCACTTTACTGCGGTGAAATCGGCGTCGCCGTGGGACTTAAAGATACAACCACGGGCGATTCTCTCTCGACCGAAGATTCACCGGTGATACTGGAGAACATCGAATTCCCCGCCCCCGTCCTCTCGGTCAGTGTTTCGCCACCCTCCGCCGCCGAGCGTGATAAACTTCTCGATGCTCTGGGACGCCTCTCAGAAGAAGACCCAACTTTCACCGTCAAATATAATGACGAAACCGACGAAACAATTATTAGCGGCATGGGACAACTTCACCTTGAGATTCTCATTGAAAGACTGAAACGCGAGTTTAAAGTCGAGCCCGATGTGGGCGAGCCGAGAGTTGCCTACCGCGAAACCATTACCCGCCCCGCCGAGATCGACCATAAACTCGTCAAACAAACCGGAGGACACGGGCAGTACGCCCACGTGGTGCTGAAGCTGGAACCACTCGCGCCCGGAGAAGGGTTTGAATTCAGCGACGAAATTCGTGGGGGAAATGTGCCGAAAGAATACATTCCGGCCGTCGAACGCGGTGTTGTTAAGGCAATGGCTGAAGGCGCCCATGCTGGCACACCCGTGGTGGATTTAGCGGTCCGACTCGAAGATGGTTCATATCATGAAGTAGATTCTTCGGAGATGGCCTTCCATAAATGCGCTCATGACGCATTCAACCGCGCCTTCCAGAGAGGAAATCCTAAACTTCTCGAACCGGTCAGTTCGCTCAACGTTATCACACCCGAAGAGCACAGCGGCGCTGTGACCGGCAGTATCTGTTCCCGTCGTGGACGTATCACCGGCATCGAATCCCGCAGCGGGACGGATACACAACTTGTACAGGCGATAGTACCTCTCGCCGAGATGTTCGGCTACGCCACCGAACTGCGCAGTATCACCGCCGGACGGGGGAATTTCGATATGCGATTTGAACGCTATGAACGGGTGCCCGACCACATCGCTGAAGAAATCCTTGA
>JAGXLK010000137.1 GCA_018334735.1 Planctomycetota bacterium
ACCGGGAGATTGCAGAATCTTGGACCTGCAAGCCCCGGCATCGAAGGCCGTAAGCTGCGGGGTGTCAATACGGACCACGCAGGAGGGCTTGTTTTCACCGCCGGAGGGAAACTGTTGTTTTCGGTTAGTCGCACACGCGGGGCCGGCGCCTCGGGGCGCGTAGCCACCATAAAGAAAATGGATCTGGAGTCGGGGGAAGTGGAAGTTCTGGGGGATCTTGTGGACGAGACTGGTGTTGAGATCGCATACATAAGCCGGGCCGTAAGGATCGGCCCTCGCGATCTGGTGATGGGGGTGGTGGGGCGTATCCCGACAGGCATTGTGCATGTCAAACTCGATGAAGAGCTGGCCAACGGCCCCTATCAGGAAACACAGAGACGATATTGGGGTTGAATTGGAGGAGAGAAATGCGCCCGGATCTTGACAATCGCAATTGGCCCGTTCCGTTCAACCGGCGAGCGAGAAAAGAAGCTCCGAAGCAAGCCGGTTTGTTGCATCAGGCCGGAACGCGTTCGTTTGTTTCGGAAGGTTATGTCCTCGCGAAAGAGCTGGCAATTAAGGGCACGCTTCGGCCTCTGCCCCCCGGAGAGTCGGCTATTACAGCGCTGGAAGTGGGGCGGAAGTATGTGTTTGGGGCCACTTCGGGAAGACGAGCACACGTATTCGCATACAATCCTGAACCGGCAAGAGAGGCTGTGATTCCTGTCGCCTGTCTGGAACAGCATGCGGGTGTGCGCAACTCCCTCATCCGACTCGATGGTTATGGTCTTGTAGCGGGGACGACCGGTGGCGTCGAGGACGATTCCAAGAGTGGAGAGCTGTTCCGAATTCCCGTGCCGCACGTGGGAGATGTCATTCAAGAATGGGGCGGAAGTCCTTCCGAACCCGAAACTCTCGGCGTGCCGGTGAAAGGAGAAGGAATTGCGTGCATGGTGGGCGATCCAGCCCGACGTATGGCTTATGGGCTGACGGCTGAGACGGGCATGATTTTTGGGTTTGATGCCGAAAATGAGGAGATTCGATGTTACGAACCTATTGATCAGCTCGGGCGGTTCAGTCCTCATCTTTTGATGGGGCCCGATGGGTTTCTCTACGGATGTGCGACGGCCGGACAGATCATCCAATGGGATCCTGACCGCGAAGAATCATGGGACACAGGATTGTTTCTGCCCAGCATGGCGGGACGCTCCAACTACAGTGAAGTGGGGGATTGGGCTCTCGATGTGCAGTCCGGACTCATTTATGCCGGGGATGTGGCCGATGGGTTGGTCTCGATGATCGATGTAGCCGCGGGTGAAGTTCGTGTGCTCGGAAAACCAACGAGACAGTCGCACGTTCGGGCTATTGCCGTCGCGGCGGACGGACGGGTTTACGGTGTTGCGGGCGAGCGGGATAAGATCTGCCACCTGTTTTGCTACCATCCTCCGACCCGGGAGATGCGCGATCTCGGCGTGCTTGTTGCCGGAACCGAAAGGCGCTGGTACGGGTATGAATTCGAATGCGCTGTGGCCAGCGCAGACGGACGCGTGTATTTCGGCGAAAGCGAAAGGGTGAGCCATTTGTTCGTGTATTTCCCGCCGTTGAAACCCGTGACAGGGACGGAGTCAAGTTGCCTCGAAGCTCCGAAAGAAATCGGTCCCTCCGGCAGTCAGTTATAGGCTCCGGTTCCGCTTCAGGGAGAACCGGGGAAAAGTTCCTCCACAGAAAGCTTTTTTCTGTGCTGCAGTGGGTCTTGAGTGTTTGAGGCTCAGCCCACAGACAGGTAGAATAGGCGCGAAGAGGCCGGGCTATCGGGTTGTTATCCATATTCTTGCAAAAGTTGGGAGAAGATATATCTTCTCGTAGAATCTGAAATTTCCGGATTGCGGACGAGTAAAAAGTGGCCGAGGTTCATTTGTATGGATCAAAAGACAACAGGATCAGCAGCGGGTTATTACGCGATTGTGGTGTTGACAGCTATTGCGCTGTATAGCGCCACTCTGGCCGCTGGATTTGTGTCGGATGATCGCCCTCTGATCCTTGAAAGTAGCAGGATTCACAGTCTTTCGGAGGTATCAGGGTATTTCCTGGAGCCTTTTTCACAAAAAAGCCAGGTTGGTCGGAGTGCTCAGTACTACAGGCCTGTTGTATCGACCAGTTTCGCGGTGGATTATGCGATAGGCGGGCCACGAGGGGCCTGGTGGTTTCATCTCACGAATATGATGGCGTATGGAGCATGTGCAGCGGCGGTTTTCGCTTTGCTGATGTTTCTGACGGACAATCGAGACGCATCATTTTTCGGCGCAATCGGTTTCGTAGTCTTGCCAGTCCACGTCTCATCTGTGTGCTGGATCTCAGGGCGGACGGATATTTTCGCGTTGCTTTTTGCAGCGATGGCGTTTTTGTGTTTATTAGAGGGGCGCGCTACCGAAAGGAGGCCCACCTCCTGGTTTTTGCTGGCATTTATATTTTCTCTTCTGGCGATGTTTTCGAAAGAAGTTGCGCTGGTTCTTATCGGTCTTTGGGCTGTTTTCGAAATTGCCATGGGCCGTAAAGAGCGTTTTAATGCCGGTGTCCTGAGGCGTGCTTTTGCTGGAGGAGTTCTTGTGTGCGCGACCGTGATCTATCTGATTTTTCGGTGGCGGGCCATCGGCGCACTGGGAGCTGGAGACGCGGCTCGCAATTTTGATGTTATGAGCTTAGAAGGTATTGCGACGATATGTCGGTGTCTGCTTTCGTATCTGGGAAAACTCGCACTGCCTGTGCACTTGAGTTTCGGGTATGAATTTGATCCTTACTCGATCCTTAGCTGGGAGCCGATAGGGATGCTTATCGGTGGCGGTGTCTTGGCGTTAATCACCGTTTATGCTCTGGTGAGACGGCCTCTCGTAGGATTTGGATTGAGCTGGATTTGGCTGGGCCTAATACCCGCGTTAAATTTGGTGCCGATCAATGAGATTGTTGCTGAAAGGTTCTTGTTCTTGCCATCGGTTGGTTTCTGTTTGCTGCTGGCGGTGGCCTTGATGGATATTACGCAGAAGAGTAACGAGTGCCTATCGCGTGCAGCGATGATCGCTGGAACCATTTTGATTATAGGATGGGCCACGAGAGCCGTTGCGGCCATTCCGATATGGCGTTCCCAGAGGACTTTGTATTTATCGACATTACGTACAGCGCCGACACGGCCGCTTTCCCACGTGATGACGGGGGAAATTTATCTGGACGAGGTCCCTGTTTGCAAGCGAGCCGCGGTGCATTATCGTGCGGGGTTGCGTTATGCCGAAGATAGGATTGTCGTACGACAACTCGCCCACACTCAACTCGGCAAAATTTACTCCCGCAAAGGGGATCTTTTTGGAGCAAGCTGCCATTTGAGTCGAGCCTACAGGCTCAACCCGACTGGAAGAGGGGCGGCGGATGAACTGGCAGGAATTTATGTCAAAGCGGCGTTCTGGTGTTTGGGACAAATGAACGATCCGCGCCGAGCGCTTGCTATACTGGCGAAAGCAGAGAAAATGGATTCCGATGCGAGGATGCTGCATTACCTGAAAGGGGTGGCACTCGCGCAGCTAGGCAAATTAGAGGATGCCAGGGATGCCTTGATATATACGACTCGCAAGCATCCGGATCTGGCTGTGGCTCATCGGCAGCTGGCTGTCGTGTATGAAAAAATGGGCAAATTGGGTCGCGCATTGCGGGAAGCAGAACATGCTTTTAAAATAGACCGATCTCCGGAGAGCGAGACGCTTGTTGAGCGCATCAAGGAAAAAACAAATTTGCGATAAATCCGAGAAGAATAGCAAGGGGGTTGGAGGAAACGAATGGAAAAAAACAGCGGAGTGACAGCCAAAGATCTTTTTCAGCAGGGCAGGGGCATAACGTACGATGATTTTATTCTCCTTCCCGGATATATTTCCTTCGGGTTGGATGATGTCGATATGGAAACTCAGCTCACCCGTGAAATAAGCCTGAAGAGACCTGTCGTCAGTTCTCCCATGGACACGGTGACTGAAAGCGAGATGGCTATTCGTCTTGCCCTTCTGGGGGGTATAGGGTTCATACACTATAATAACACCGTGGAGGAACAGGTTCAGCAGGTCTCCCACGCAAAACGGTTTGAGAACGGCTTTATAACCGATCCGGTGGTTCTCTCGCCCGATGATCGGATCGAAGATGTGGACCAGATTAAAGAAGAACACGGTTTCAGCGGAGTTCCGATTACCGAGGATGGAGAACTTGGCAGCCAATTGGTAGGGATTGTGACCCGTCGAGATGTCGATTTCGAACCGAATCGTCAACGGTTGTTGAAAGAGGTTATGACAAGTGATTTAGTGACGGCGGCGGAGGGAATTACTCTGGAGGAAGGGAACCGAATTCTTAAGGAAAGCAAGAAGGGTAAGCTGCCTATTGTGGATGATGATGGGAATTTGGTGTCGCTGATGAGTCGCACTGACCTTCGGAAGAATCAGGATTTTCCCCTGGCGAGCAAAGACCCTTCGAAACAGCTGTTGGTTGGCGCGGCGGTAGGAACGCGAGAATGGGACCGGAAACGCCTTGAAGCCCTCGTTGACGCCGGGGTCGATGTTGTTGTATTCGACAGTGCTCAGGGTTATTCATCTTTCCAAACCGAGATTGTGAAATGGGCAAAAAGTCATTTCCCCGATCTCCAGATCGTTGGTGGTAACGTTGTGACGGTAGAACAGTGCCGTGGGCTGATCGATGCCGGCGTTGATGCGTTGCGGGTTGGTATGGGCAGCGGTTCGATCTGCATAACGCAGGAAACCGTGGCTGTTGGGCGTTCCCAGGGCTGTGCGGTGTACGAATGTGCAGCATTTTCACGGGACAAAGGTGTTCCTGTCCTTGCCGATGGGGGAGTTCGTTCAATCGGGCATATTGCCCGTGCCCTGGCGATTGGAGCTTCGACCGTTATGATGGGTTCCATGCTGGCCGGAACTGATGAAGCCCCAGGCGAGTATTTTTACGAAGGTGGAGTGCGACTTAAACGATATCGAGGTATGGCTTCCCTTGAAGCCATGGAAGAAGGTGGGGATAAGCGCTATTTTACGGAAGACCAGCCGCTCAAAGTTGCTCAGGGCGTCAGCGGTGCCGTAGTGGATAAGGGATCGGTTGTCGATTACATACCATATCTTATGCAGGGCGTGAAACATACAATGCAAGATATGGGTTATCGGACGATCCAGGAGCTTCATGAGGCGCTGTATAAAGGCGAGCTTCGGTTTGAATCTCGAAGCATGTCAGCCCAGAAGGAGGGGAGCGTTCACAGCCTGCATTCCTTTAACGAACCACACCGTTTCACTCCGAGAAAAAAGTAACTTTCGAGTGCCCTCCCGTTTGATGTATCATCGATAGTGGTTTCCTGCGGCTGTTCCGCGGTCGAAGCGTTATTATTGTATCTGCTTGTTAAATGTGGTTTTAGTGAACACTGGGTAGCGGGTGAGGCACGTGTTTCGAATCCGTATTTGCATTCTTGTTTGTATGTTCCTGCTCGGGGGGGGTGTTTTATTGGCTCGTCTCGGGCAGATGCAAATTGCATGGCACGAGGAGTTTTCGCCCGAACAGCAGTTGCCCTCAACGCAGGGTCGCGCTCTGCCAACTGTCCGTGGGACAATTTACAGCGCAGATGGGGTTGAACTCGCCTATGACAGACCATGTTTCGATCTATCCGTCCACTATTCTGAACTGGAGAAAGAAGAATGGATTGACACGGTGGCCGGCATGATGGAAGTTAACCGGGGAAATTTGAGGAAACGGGCCCAATCTATCATCAAACGGGTCGAACGTATTTGGCGCCGGGTGAAGGAACATACCGGGTTAGAAAACCTTCGCATCGTTGAACAAGAGCAATACCACCCGGTCGTAAAAGATATCCCCGCTGATGTGGCGGCGGCCGTGAAGGCTTTTCCAGAACGGTTTCCGAAACTTAGTGTTATTTGTCGGGCAAAACGGGTGTACAGCGAGAAATCGCTGGCCCCGCAGATAGTCGGCCGGTGCGCCCCAATCTATGCCGAAAAATGGCGCGAGTTGAAAGCTGGTGGGAATATATGGACAACGGACATGCCGATTGCCAAAATCGGAAAACGGTATCGCCAGGACGATAGAATTGGGGTGAGCGGGCTGGAAAAATTCTATGAATCCGTCCTGCGCGGCCGGCGCGGCTACGTCGAGAAAGAGATCTATTTCCGGCCCCTCACTGTGGAAAGAAGAGAAAATGAAATTCCCCCGGAACCGGGCTACAATATTCACCTTACCCTGCGGGCGGATTTCCAACAGATCGTTAATGATAGCCTTCGGTGGGCCTCTGAGCAACCTCAGCTTGCTTTCAAGAGCGGCGCGCTGGTAATGGTTGGAGTAAAAACGGGGGCCCTTCTCGCCGCAGGCACATATCCCAGTTACGATCGGGAACAGTACCGGAAACATTTTAAATCGCTTGTCCAGACCGAATTTAGTCCGCTGCTTTTTCGCCCGACCCAAAGCGCGATACCTACTGGTTCCGTCTACAAACCT
>JAGXLK010000138.1 GCA_018334735.1 Planctomycetota bacterium
AGCACGCGAAGGGCAGGAAAAATATGTGCTTCATGACGGCCCCCCCTACCCCACGGGCGAACTCCATGTTGGCACAGGGCTTAACAAAGTCCTCAAAGATTTCTTTGTCCGTTTCCACAACATGAAGGGGTACGACGCGCCGTACGTGCCGGGATGGGACTGCCACGGTCTGCCCATTGAAGTCAAAGTTCTCGAAGAATTGGGCGAAGGCCGTGAAAACACACCCCGCAGCGAGATCCGAGCCCGATGTCGCGATTATGCCCTGACATACGTCGATGTCCAAAAACAGCAGTTCCGCTCCCTCGGCATCGATGGAGATTGGGATAATCCATACCTCACTCTGAACCACCAATATGAACAGGGCACGCTTGAAGTCTTCGCAGAAATGGTCGGCAACGGATTTATCTACCGCGACCTCAAACCGGTCCACTGGTGCCACCACTGCCGCACTGTGCTCGCGGAAGCCGAACTTGAATACGAAGACGTATCAGGTCCCTCTATTTTCGTCAATTTCCCGGTCCTGCGGCATGCCGAAAAAGGCGCCGCCGTCGATCCGTGGAAACTCTTCGACCTTAAAGGCGAAGACACCGTCCATATCCTGATCTGGACGACCACACCGTGGACACTTCCCGCGAATCTGGCGGTCGCAGTTCATCCGAGGGCTGACTACGTTGCGGCTCGCTACGAACACCCGCGAACCGGCGAGAAGATCGTCAGTATCCTCGCTAAGGGCCCGACCGATAGCGTTCTCCGTGGCGCGGGAGTTGAAGATTACGAACTTCTGGGCCGCGTCAAAGGCGATGACCTCGTTGGAATGGAATACCGGCATCCGTTCATCGACCGAGAATGCCCGGTCGTCCCTGCCCAATATGTCACGCTTGAAGATGGAACCGGCTGCGTTCATACAGCCCCGGGACACGGGCTGGAAGACTACGTAACAGGCATTAATCACGGTCTCGATATCCTAAGTCCTGTCGATGAAAGGGGATATTTCACCGAAGAAGCCGGTCCGTTTGCGGGACAACACATCGTGGAAGGTGATCGCACGATCGTCGAACATCTCGTCGAAGAAGGGTATATGCTCCAATGGGGCGAAGACACTCATTCCTATCCCCACTGCTGGCGATGCCACGAGCCGGTCATCTTCCGCGCAACTAACCAGTGGTTTGTGCGGATCGACCACGAAGATTTCCGGGAAAGCGTTCTGGAAACCGTTGGAAACGTTGATTGGGTCCCCGCCTGGGGAGAAAAACGAATGAAAAGCATGGTCTCGGAAAGACCGGACTGGTGTATCTCCCGGCAAAAATCGTGGGGAGTTCCCATCCCGGCTTTCTACTGCGAAGGTTGCGGCGAAGTTTTGCTCACCCGGGAGAGCGTCCTCCACGTCGGCGAGGTTTTTGCGGAACGCGGCGCGGATAGCTGGTTCGAAATCGACGATGTCCACCCTTTCCTGCCGGAAGGTACCTCATGCCCGAAATGCGGTGGCCAGAACTGGCGGAAAGAAAAAGATATTTTTGACGTCTGGTTCGAGAGTGGCTCAAGCCACCATAGCGTATGCCGCAAACGCCCGGAACTGAAATTTCCCGTTGATCTCTACCTTGAAGGCACCGATCAATACAGGGGCTGGTTCCAGCTCTCGCTCCTGCCCTCAATGGCCGCCTGGCAGAGCCCTCCCTACGATACTGTCCTCACACACGGTTTTGTCGTCGACGAAGAGGGCCGAAAAATGTCAAAATCCGCCGGCAATTTCATCAGTGTCGAAGAAGCCGTCGAAGACTTCCACGCCGAGGTCCTTCGGCTCTGGATGTTGAGCGTCGACTACCGTGATACGATCAGTGTTTCGGCGGATTACATCCGAAAAAATATGGTCGATGCTTACCGCAGAATTCGAAACACATTCCGTTTCTTGCTGGGCAATCTTTCCGATTTTAATCCAGAAACCGATGCGCTTCCGACTGATGAGCTGCGGGAGATGGACTGCTGGGCGCTCGACGAAACCGCGCGTCTGATTGAAGATATCACCGACGCCTGGGAAAGCTACGACCTCCACCGCGTCTATACGCTCCTGCATAATTTCTGCGCCGTGCAGATGAGTTCAACCTATTTCGACGCTCTGAAAGATCGGCTCTATTGCGCGGGCAAAAACTGGCCGGAACGCCGCAGCGCTCAGACGGCATTGCATCATGTGCTTCTGACACTGACGCGCCTCTGCGCTCCTGTTCTCGTTCACACCGCTGAGGAAGTCTGGGCGCACATCGAGCATAAAGACGAGGATCTTGAAAGCGTTCATCTGGCCAGCTGGCCGCAGGTACCGAACAGCTGGCTTGATGGCCAGCTGCACGAACGGTGGACGCGCATTCTGAACGTGCGCGACGACGTATCACGCGCCATCGAGGAGCTGCGGGAAGGCAAGGATGTCTCCAACAGCATGGAAGTCTCGGTGGAGCTCTGGACCGATAGCAACACCCTCAGCGAAATCTTCGACCAATACGCGGATACCGTTCAGGAACTACTTCTTCTCAGCGAGTTAGAAATCATTGAGGGCGATTCCGAACCGCAAAAGGCCGAGCCAATGGTCGCCGGGGAAAAAGAAACCAGTTTACGTATCTCCACCACTCCCTCCGAATACGCAAAATGCGAACGTTGCTGGAACCTGCGACCGTCCGTCGGGGAAAACAGCGACTGGCCGGACCTCTGTGAGCGTTGCGTGAAAGCCGTTGAAGAAACCGGTTTCTCGCCCGAAAGCGACTGAAAGCAATGTCTCATAAAATACGGCTTTTACGGATCAAATGATGCAGCGGGAACCTGCAAAAGGAGGAAAACATGAAAGTCATGCTCATGACGGACATGGAAGGGGTGGCGGGAGTCCTGAATTTCGAAGACTGGACCCGGCCGGAAGGCCGTTATTACGAAAAAGGCAAACGGTTCCTCACCGCCGAGGTGAACGCCGCTATCGAAGGGCTTTGCGCAAACGGCATCGAAGAAGTGTTGGTCGTGGATGGACACGGAGCCGGGGGAGTTGATCCGGAGCTACTTGACGAACGGGCTCAGCTCATGCGCGGAGCCCCCGCCCCGGTCTGGCCCTGGGGTCTGGATGAATCATTCGATGGGCTGGGTGTGATAGGTCAGCACGCAAAAGCGGGAACTCCCTATTCTCACCTCACTCATACTCAGTCATGCGCATACGCCGATCTCGACGTCAACGGGATCTCGATCGGAGAGTACGGTCAACTGTCGCTCTGCGCTCGGCAACTGGGAGTGCCAACATTTCTGGCGTGCGGCGAAAAAGCTTTCATCGAAGAAGCGGAAGCGCTGACTCCCGGGGTGATCACCGCCTGGGGCAAACGTGGTTTGCTCCCCGATGGATTGGAAGATATGGACTTGGCGAGCTATCGGCGCGCCAAACTCAGTGCCGTCCATTTCTCCCCAAAAGAATCTCAAGGACGGATCCACGAGGCTGCTGAAAAGGCCGCCATAAAACTCAAAAGTGATCCTTCTTCGTTTCATTACCCGGATCTGCAGCCGCCATACGTCCGCACGATACGACTCCGTCCCGATGAGGATCATCCCGCGCGCGTTTTCCGCGATACACATCCTGACAGTTTCATCGAACTGATGAACATGTCCTGGACACCGCTTGAAGAAACGACAGGCTGATCGGATTTTTCAAAAGCTCCGTATCACCTCTCCGCGCCGGTCAAATTCCACCTCCTGCTTGCCAAAAAAACTCTGTGGTTCCGGCGCCTGTTTGAATTGAGGGATAACGACTCTCCACATTCCGCTCCTGCGAGCGAAGGCAAACTTCGCATCGGATTCCTAAAAACTGCGGAAAAGGGCCAGCCGTCACCCTATTTATGGACAGCAAAACTTTGCAAAATCCATGCTGGAATAATTCTTTTTATAACCCTGTTTTTTCCAGTTTGTACGGGTAACGGTAACTCCCCGCAAAAAGCTATATTACCCTGATAGCGACCCGCAGGCGCAAAATAATGCAATCCCTTCCGTGGTGCGAAAACACTTCGCAAATACCGTCATTCCATAGGCCCCAAAATGTGAAATTCGCTGTTTCGTTCGACTATACTCGTTAAAAGTACTTTCGAATGGTCTTTCCGAGGAAGAAATGGCGGACAAAACCACGGCAGACAACGAAGCAGCGGGGCCAATCAACGAAGCTGATTTTCTCAGCTATACGCGCGAGTCGCGCCGACTGGGCCTCAGTATTCCGTTAGTTCTGCCATTGTTGGTTATTTATCAGGTGGGAATAGTGCGTAACGGTAGCACCACTCGGAACGTGGCCGAGGTATGGATTACCAATTACCTCGCCGATCTCAACGTGCCGGTCGCCACCATAGTCAACATCCTGATCGTAGCCGGACTCGCCTATGCACTGTGGGAACTGCAGAAAAATGGCCGCCTCTTGTTCAGCTATATGATCGTAATAATATTCGAAAGCTGCCTGTACGCTTTGCTCCTTATGGTAGGCGTCTCGACGGCGGCTTGTTTCATACATGAACTCGCCATGCGCTACTTGAGCCAAACCCCCATCGACTCCCAGGCTCTACTTCTGAGTATTGGAGCGGGGGTTTACGAAGAACTACTGTTCCGTCTTATTCTGATCGGCGGCGGGATGCTTTTGCTGAAAAAACTTTTCATGTGGGGACCGGTAGTAAGCGGCGTTCTCATGATCTCTATCTCTGCTTTGCTTTTCTCAGCCGCCCACCACCTCGGCCCTGGCAGTGAACCGGTGGAAAGTTATGTCTTCATTTTCAGAGCCGTCTGCGGTGCCGTCCTCGGTACGATTTTCGTCACGAGGGGGCTCGGCATTGCGGTCTTTACTCACGTGATCTACAATGTGCTGCTGCTCGTAAACTTCCCCGGTTGAAATCGAAAGAGGATCAAATTTGAGCAAAAACAGCAATCTTGCCGCACATGGCGGGGAACCAGTTCGTTCCGATCCGATGCCTCCGCGTGCCTTGTTCGGAGAAGAGGAAAAGGATGCCGCAATCTCTCTTTTTGACGAAAGCATTCAGTCCGGAGCACCATTTGGATACAACGGACCACAAGAAGAGGCATTTGAGCAAGAGTTCGCTGATATCCTCGGCGGCGGATTCGCCGATGGGGTTAACTCCGGCACCAGCGCGGTGTTTGTCTCTCTTGCCGCCCTGCAACTACCCCGCGGAAGCGAGGTCGTCATCCCACCTATTACCGATCCCGGTGGGGCGATGCCTGTGGCCCTGCTGAATTGTATACCGGTCTGTGCGGACTGCGATCCAAGCAGCTACAACCTCGGGCCTGAGCAATTGGAAGCCGTTGTCACACCGCGGACCAGCGCGGCGGTTGTGGCCCATATCGCCGGGGAGCCGGTGGAAATGGACGGTGTTCTTGATATTGCCGAAAAACACGATATTCGTATAGTCGAGGACTGTGCTCAGGGCCACGGAGCAACTTATGGTGGCCAACCGGTCGGCACGTTCGGGGATATCGCTGCTTTCTCAACAATGTCCGGCAAACATATCGCCTCAGGTGCTCAAGGCGGCATGGTCTTTACCCGAGATGAAGACCTCTACTGGAAAGCGAAACGTCTGGCTGACCGGGGAAAACCATTTGGGCTCGAAGACGCCGGCGGGAACGTCGCCCCTTCCCTCAATCTGAATCAGAACGATCTCGGAGCCGCTATCGGACGCGTCCAATTACAAAAACTTGCTGAAATCGTGGAAAAGCGACGAAAAATCGTCTCAAAAATCGAAGATCAGATTGCAGAACTTGAAACCGTATCTATCGGCTGGCAACCTGAGAAAGCAAAATCTTCCTACTGGTTCCTGCGCATCACTCTGGAAACCGAAAAATTAACGGTAAACAAAGATGAATTCGTCGACGCACTCGCCGCCGAAGGAATTCCCGTCAACGCCTCATACCGCCACATCCCGTGCGAAGCACCCTGGTATGCGGACAGGCAAAACCGCTGGTGTCCCTGGGATTTCGCCAAACGCAATGACCTTCGCACAGAGCTACCCAATGCCATTGCCGTAACAAACACAAACTTCAATATCGCGGTGCATGAGAATTATACCGAAAAAGAAGCCGACGATATTGCTGCGGCCCTGGCCAAAGTGGAAAAAGCTTTCCTGAATTAGGTCTGGGAAATCGGCCCCGGCAAAATGCTTTATTGCTGACCGATTGCGGAGCGGAATTCAGGTAACCCTTTGACTCTCCCCTCAACGCGGAACAACGACCCGGCACCCTCGCCATCTTCTGCTTTGTTGTCGCCACCGGCCGTGGTAACATACAAGTCGCCGTAATCCTTGCCCCCAAACGTTACTGACGAGACTTTCTTCGCGGGAAACTCAATCCGCTCCAGCTCCTCCCCGTCGCGCGAATAACGAGCGATCCGCGAGCCTCCCCAGAAAGCCACCCACACGCAACCTTCCGAATCGACCGTCATTCCGTCAGGACCTCCCGATTCCTGCGGTGCCTGTAAAAACGTGCGTCGTTCCGAGA
>JAGXLK010000139.1 GCA_018334735.1 Planctomycetota bacterium
AACCGGGGGAATCTCGATGAAGCCTTCGATATGATAACATTTTGGTGCCGATACGTGATGGACAAAGAGTTCGAGGAACCACAGGGCTGGCAGCTCCAGAATATGCTTACTGTGGCCCGGCTGATCACAATGTGCGCTCGACAACGGCAGGAAAGTCGCGGGGTTCATTACCGGACGGATTACCCGGAGACGAGCGAGCACTGGCAACGTCATATCGTGATGACCAAATCCGGCGAAGACTGGCTTTGAGGAAAAGCCAGTTCATCAGAGGGATTGGAATCCTCGGCAGATCTCCAGAATGCGCCGGGTCTGATCCATGGTTTTGTCGGGATAGGCAGTCAGTCCAAGGATGAACCCGGCACCGGGCGAAGCTCCTTCAAACATCTGGCGGATGCTCGCCCCCACTTCGTCCCAATCTTCGATCGGCTGAGCCAGCTGTACAAGGCCGGCAAAGATCGCGATATCCAGCCCCAGTAACTCACGTCCTTCCCGGACTGTCACATCTCCAATGGGCGGGACTGTGAAAGAGTGAACACAATCCATCTCTGTTTGCCGGTAAAGGGGGAGCAGATTTTTGATCAGACCACAGGAGTGGTGGACGTAGAGTTTATCGTGGGCGTGGACCAGATCGGCGGCGCGATCTGTATAGTCCATGCAGAGCTTCTGGAACATTGCCGGACTGACCGTGGTCGTGGAGGTGTCGTCGACGGTGATGATGGCTTCCGCGTCGAACTGGCACGCTGCCTCGATGCGTTGGATGAGGTTGTTTTCCATCACCTGGAACGTTTCCCGCAATGCCTCCGGGGCGTCGGCCCACAAGTATGCGGTGGTCTGGACACCCGCCCAGAGCCGTATCATCTGCCCCAGCGGAGTGGAAGGGACGGTGAACGCGATGAATCCGTCGTCTCCGATCAACTCTTTTCGGTGTCTGTAGACCTCGGCACGATCGGGATTGATTTCGAATTGTTCGTCGGCGGAGATACTGGCCAGCGCGGGCAGGTCGTCCGGGCCTTTGTCCAGATGTTCGACGCGGTACGTTGTTCCGTCTTCCCGGCACTGTCGGCTGACTTCCCGCAGATCTCCACGGGGGGTGTGCCAGATTCGAATCGTATCGACATCCTCACGGTGGGTTTCGACGCTGACGTTTTGGCGCATCGAGCGCACGGGCGCGCCGCTGAACCAGTCCATGACATCCAGGTCGAGATACTTGCTGAATAGCACGGTGCTGTCGTCGCCCCAGCGTAAAGTGCCGAGCGCTTCGGCCAGTTCTGGATCCATGTTCTCCCGGGACGGCTGATTGTAGGGGTCGACGTGGCCCGTGATCGGGATCCATTCGGGCATACCACCTCGCATCGCTGTCAGCAGATTTTCCCGGCGCGTCATGGGGTATATTGCTCCAGGCGGGGAACCATTTTGTTTTCGAAGATCACGGGCTCGCTGCCGTTTTCGAGACTCATTCTCACGGCTTCGTTGACGGCAACGCCGATAAGGGCATTCCGGGGCATGGCGCGCAGGCCGTCATCTTGCCACTGATCGATCATGTTGCGGCGGATTTCCAGCGCTTCACTTTCGCTTTTGCCTTCGGTGGCTTTGTGGAGTTTTTGCACGTCAAAGATCCCCATCGAATTGCTTTCGTATCCGTAACCGTTCCAGTCGGTTTCCCCCGGATCGTCCCAATCGTCGAAAGGTTTCATGAAGTTCGGGTTGTAATGTTCGAATCCTTCTTCATCGGTGACGAAATACAGGTTGCGGTCGGCGTGATCCGCTTTGTATTCGCCTTTTGTCCCCTGGATCATCATGCCCTGCTGGGTCATTTTTGCGTTGTCGTCGGGGCAAACCCAGGAGGTCTGGATCCAGAACGCGGCATCGTTTTCCCATTCGATGACGGCCTGGTTGGCGTCCCAGGCGCTGCTGCCATGTTCGGGGAGAAACTTTTTCTGTCCGAATCCGATGACGCGCCGGGGCATCAGGCCCGTGACGTAATGGAACGCGTCCGCGTAATGCGTGCCGATGTATTCGAAAGGACTGGATCGTTCCGCCCACCGGCGAAATTTGTCGAGGGGCATATATTTTGGCTCTTCGATCCAGGCGTGTCCGTAGAGGATCTCGCCCAGTTCGCCCCGGCGGCAGCGATAGCGGAGCCCTCGCAGGGCACGGTCGCGACGTTTATGGTATTCGGTGTAAACGTAAGCCCCGAGCTCTTCGCTCCGTTCGATGATACGCCAGGCTTCTTGGACCTTCAAACAAAGCGGTTTCATGCACACGACGTCATGCCCGGCTTCGATGGCATCGAGAACCATCCGAGTATGCAGATCATCGGGGGTAGTGACATACACGAGGCCGTGCTCGCCCAGCTCCTCCAGCGCGTCTTTGTAGGCGTCGGGGCAACCTTCCTCGGGTTCATGGCCTTCCAGTGCAGGGAGACCTTCGAAATTGTCCTCGGGGAAAAGTTCGTGCAGATGCGAAATTGTTGCGGCCCGGCGGCTGGCAACAATCACCCGATCGACGCGTCCCGCCCTGCGGTGCTGGAAGATGGTGGGCAGAACGCAGTCCTCGCAGAACATTCCTCCGCCGATTACCAGAACATCCAGTTTTCCGTCCCAGGCCATCTGTGAAATCCTTTCTTAGTCTTCCAGTTTAAGAATTTTTGCGGCCGTGTCCCACCAGACACTTTCTCGCAGGTGCGGAGCCAGATTCAGCGTGCCCATGAGCACTTCGTAGTCGTGAAGGACATCTGTAACCTGGCTGTAGGGGACATCGCTCCCGAACACGATTTTCTCCCAGGCCCAACGGCGCTCGGGTCCCCGGTATGCCGTTGAGGGCGTCCACCACAGCAAGCTGCCCAGAAATTCGGAGGACTTTTTCTTGAGAGTCGAACCGGAGAGGTCAAAGTACAGATTCGGGTTCCACCGACACGACATGGTGGCTTCATCGTACCAGGGATTCCCGAGGTGTGCGCCGACGATGCGAAGGTTCGGATGACAGCGGGCTATGTGGTCGAGGTGAATCGGCCGCATCAGATTTGAATCGCAATCCGACCACCGGTCTTTGTTGGCCACGATGCCGAGGTGGAAGAGGACGGGGAGATCGAGCTCTGCCGCCCGTTCGTAGACGGGAAAATAATCGGGGTGGTTGTAAGGCTTGTGGGGACCGATGAACTTGACACCGCGGAATCCGCTGTCACGGGCTTCATCCAGGGAATTCGGTCCGGCATTATCGAAATCGAAGCCGAAAAAGGGGATGAAAAGATCGGGATAATCCTCGGCAGCCTGCAGGGCGGTTTCGTTGTTGCCCGGTTCCCGAGAGGCGGGGAGTCCCTGCAGGACCACTTTTTCAATCTGGGTATCCGCGTAGGCCTCGGCCATAGCGTCTGCGCTGTTTTTCTCAGATATGTGCTGATGCATGTCGATGATACGTCTTGCCATTTTCTAATCTCCTCTGGACACGGCGAGGGCTTGGAGTACTTGCCGGTATTGAAACAGAGCTGGCCCACAAAAACAAGGGAAGAGGTAGCCGGGAAACAGGGGGAGCAGGGAGGAGGAGAGCAGGCGAGCAGGGGAGCAGGGGAGCAGATGGGTATGCGATGGGTCTGAAGAATCGTGGGCGCGCTACCACTTGTCCAACGCCGTTTCCTGCTGTTTCCCCCCTCTGTTTTTTTCCGGTTGCTGCGGGGAAAATGGCACCCCCTGCAGGATTCAAACCTGCGACTTTCGGCTCCGGAGGCCGACGCTCTATTCGCTGAGCTAAGGGGGTGCTGATGATCCGTACTTTAACCGAGACATCGCAAGCTGTCAATAATTACCGTCTGGGGAATCTGCGCTGTCAATTGCTTCAAGGTTTCATGGCTCCTATCCCCTCCCCGGAAGTTCCTGTGCCAATATTTCTGTTCAATGCGAATAGTTCCGTTGGCGGGGAGGACCAGGCGGAAGGCGTGCAAGAAGTTGCACCAGCGCAAGAAGCGCGATCGATTTCCGAGTGTATTTCGCTCCGAGCTTCGGTTCGTGAAGCACGCGCGGTTTGTGTATAATCACTTCTCCTCCAGTCAAAAGAAAACTGTGCTGAAAAGGAGACGGAACAGTTGCAGTCATTTACCAGCACCAGACGGCGGAGAATCAGACTTATCGTGCCGGCCTACCCGGCATTCAACATCTACTCCGGTGTTGCACGTCACATGACAGCCCTGGGCCCGGTCTGCGTTGCCACAGCCGTCAATGATGTCCCGGGATGGGACGTGGAGGTTATCGACGAAAACAACTACCGCCGTGAAGCTCCGCGCGACGATGAAGGTATGCCTGATCACGAAGTCCTGCAGAAAATACGACCGGTTGATGCGGTGGGCCTTTACGGGGGACTATCGAGCACTATTCCCCGGTTGTTTCAGGTCGCATCGTATTATCGCGAGCTCGGAATTCCAACCATTGCCGGGGGACACCATTTTGTCGATGAGACAATCGGCGAGGCACTCAGCAATGGCGTTGACTATATCGTCCGGGGTGAAGGGGAAGAAGTCATAAAGGAGATGCTGGAGGTATTCGACGGGACCAGGGATAAGGAAACAGTCGATGGTATCGCCTACAGGGGGGAAGACGGCGAGCTGGAAACATCAACACGCGAGCTCATCCCGGACCTGGATGCCTTACCTGTGCCGGATTTCTCACTCTTGCGTTACGGGAAAGTCAAAATATACCCCGTCGGACGTGTGCGGGGATGCGGCATGAACTGCGAATTCTGTGCGGTTAAGGGCCGCCCACGTTACGCCTCTCCCGAGCGCCTCATGGAACAGTTCATGTCTCTGTATGAAAAACAGGGGGCCACAAGATTTTTTGTCGTAGATGATCTTTTCGGCCAGGACCGCGAAGAAACCATGCGCCTTTGCCGGATGCTGCGCGATTACCAGGACAAAGTAGAGACAAAATTCAGAATCATGGTCCAGATAAGACTTGACAAAGCGCGGGATGACGAGTTGCTCAAGGCTATGCGGGAAGCAAGAATCAGGACCCTTGCCATCGGATTTGAATCGCCAATCGCCGAGGAATTGGAGGCTATGAACAAACATCTCAAACCCGATGACATGGTGGAACTCACGCGCCTCTACCATCGTGCAGGATTCTGGATCCACGGGATGTTCATCTTCGGGTATCCGATGAAACCCGGCGTGGAGTTCAAAATGAGTGCCAAAGAACGCGTCAAGCGGTTCAGGCGTTTTATTAGCAAAGCGCGAATCGATACTTTACAGGTCCTTCTGACGGTTCCTCTTCCCGGGACCGAGCTGAGAAAGCGCTTGAAGGAAGAGAACAGGGTTTTTCCCACGGATCATTTAGGCTGGGAGTACTATGATGGGAATTTCCCTCTTTTTGAACCGGACGAGCCCCTGACTCCCGAACAGATGCAGGCCTCGATCCGGAAGATCATGGGGCGGTTCTACAGGTTCAGCCATTTCCTGTCCGTGGCGCTTAATATTCTTTCGTTTCCTGCTTTCATGCTGCGGCTGCACGATTTGAAAAACAGTTGGCGACGCTGGACACGAAAGTGGTGGCGAAGCCTGATGGGCGTAATGGGTTGGCGTATCATCAAGAAATGGACAAAACAGTTCCGCAAGGGCAGTTTCACCAAGAAACTGAATGAGGCAAAACAAAACCTCGACTCCACCGACGAGAGTTCTTTTGATGAGGGCGGCGCGGACGGTAAACTATGAACATAGATCCAGAAATCTACATTCGCTATTTCAACCTTGGGCGTGATACTGCCTGTTGTATTTATCTTTGCAGATGATTGGATGTCTTGCGGGGAGAGTGAATATGAAGAACGCAAGGGGCACCGAGAAGGTTGGTTTTACGTTGATTGAGCTGCTGGTTGTCATTGCCATCATTGCGATTCTGGCGGCGATGCTTATGCCGGCACTGGAATCGGCTCGCAAGCGGGCGCGGCGCATCACGGCCGCGGCAAATATGCATCAGATGCTGCTGGGTTTTACAATGTACAGCGGAGAACATCGGGATCTTCTGCCAGTCTCGTGCTGGTTTTTTTATCCGAAGAATGCACCCGCCCACATGTTTGAATCCCACAGTCGTGGCTGTTCAGGGGGGAGCGCGTGCGGGACGCATTGCATCAACATCGAATACGACCTTGGAGATGTGGCGAAGGAATACGGTTTTGATGCTGCGACAGCGCATCCCATTACCGGAAGCGTGCCGTGGGGACACCCGGATAATAACCGCCACATGACCTATTCACCGTGGACTTATTTCCCCGGCTACCACAACGGCGGTTCGCTCTGGTACAACTGCCAGGGTAACTACGAAACATTTTCCGGTGGCTACCTCGTGAATCGTCCCGGTGGTCCGCCGAACGCGTATTTCAACGATAAAAAGATGATATTGGGAAAGCCCCCGATGGGGCCTATGAAGATAAACCGCGCTCGAAGCGGACACGTCATGCTTGGTGAGGTCCTCATGCGCGAGGAGACCGGCTGTCGTAGCTACGGGGTGTACCTC
>JAGXLK010000140.1 GCA_018334735.1 Planctomycetota bacterium
AGTTCTCCATCTTTCTATCGAACGCGTTGTAGTTGCCCACGTAAGCCGGCTCAACATTTACCATGGTGCCGGCCTCATCCTTGAATATTTTGGGGGGCGCGTAGGTGCATCCACCTTTTTCTCCCATAATTTGGACGTTCATCGTCGTGCCTTCGATGTGAGCGGCGAAACTCGATTCCACCGCCATGCATGCGCCATTCTCAAAACGGATGTAGCCGGTGGCCAGGTCTTCAACCGTGTAGGTCTTGTAATCCCATCCGGCCCATCGCGATTCGACATCCGACGGTTTATCCCCCAGGTATGTATAGGTGGATGCGCTGGCGGCAACGGGACGCGGACGTCCCATCAGATAGTGGGCCATTTCCATCATATGGACGCCGATATCGATCAACGGCCCGCCGCCTTGTAGCTCTTTACGCCCGAAAACTCCCCAATTGGGAATGCCCCGCCGACGCAAAGCCTGCACGCGCCCAAAGAGCGGCTGTCCGATTTCGCCTTCGTCAAGATAACGTTTCAACATCTGGGCCTGCGGAGAAAGGCGGAACTGAAAACCGATGACAAGTTTCTGGTCGGCTTCAGTGGCCGTCTCCACCATTTCTTGGGCTTCATCGGCATTCATCGCCATTGGTTTTTCCACAATGACATCGTTCCCCGACTTCAAAGCCGCCACTGTTGGGGCATGATGGAGGAAATTTGGAGTGCAGACGCTGACCGCGTCCAGTTCTTCCAGTTCCAACATCTCTTCATATTCCGAGAACATCTGGGCAACATCGTGGTCGGCAGCGAATTTTTCGCGGGCCTCTTCGACCGGATCCGCCCCCGCAACCACGTCAACACCCTCGATTTCATCGAGAGTTCTGGCCTGACGTCCGGCGATGCCGCCGGTACCAATGAAACCAACTTTGATCTCCTGAGACATAAAAAACAAGCTCCTTCTTCAAAGCATCTAAAAAAGCAAATCGGCTTTTCAGTAGCGGTGCCGATTAATTAGATACCGCTTTGTACTCATAGACAGGAAAACGACAACACCTTGCGATTCGTTACCTCTGTCGGCGTCTCATCTCGCGCTGTATTTCTTTCTTACGCTGTTTGTCGAGTTTTTTCTTCCGTTTGTCGCCGTGCTCTCGCTTCCGGGCGAGCCCGAGTAAAACCTTCGCCCAACCATTCTTGAAATAAAGTTTCAACGGCACAAGCGTATAACCGCGCTGGGTACAACGGGAGATGATACGGTCTATTTCCCCTCGATGCAGCAGCAATTTCCGTTTTCTTGTCGGGTCCGGGGACTCAATAGTACTTTTTTCATAGGGCGAGATATGCATATCGACCACGTAAATTTCATCGCCAAAAGGACGTGCGTACGCTTCCGCGATGCTGACGTTGCCTTCACGCAGGCTCTTAACCTCAGCTCCTTCCAACTCGATCCCCGCCTCGTAGGTATCTTCGATGACGTAATCGTGGCGTGCTTTGCGGTTTGTGGCAATCGTTTTGACGTGTTCGTTTTCTGGGGTCATGATCAGGGAAAACACTGGAGGGCGGATACGACCGAACAAGTCTAACCCAGCGGCTGGCAATACGCAAGCACGCTGGACTGCTGAGGACTTTTGCGTTGTGGGTCATTTCACTGTTTGATATCCCTGGATTATCTTGAGACTGTCCGCGATTTCCGAATAAATCCGCCGCTTGCCGACCGCGTATCCGGCAGACTCGATTTCAGCTGAGCCCGCCAAGGGCGGGCGAAACTGGACTTGAGGCGGGCAAATGCCGGGAAAAGCCAGGTAGCTGTAGTTCTCTGCCGTAAGGCGGACCTGCTGTTGGTTTTTGGTCTTTCTGCTGCGAGGGGACCATGTTTCTGCACCGCGTTCTGAACTCCAGCCTCCGGCTGAAGTCCAGTCCGCTCACATGCCATGCAAGCGGGAACGCGATAAAGGGTGTAAGCGGCAAAAAAGTTCTGACCGCCGCCGGCCCTGCGCCGATGGGGGCAACGGGATAACAGAACTGTGCTGGCAATAAATGTCGGTGTTCCAACTCCCTTTGTTGCTGTGTAAAGTAATCCGATGAGGTGGGCTTTCAGCCCTCTGCAGCCCGGGCTTTTATGAAATGCCCTTTCAGGGCATGAAACGGGAACCCGGAGTCGTTGTCGTTTGTTCCCCAACGGAATATGCTGCGTGCCGGACAATCGTATCAACATCGGTTCGTGCATGAACCCCGCCGGCGAAATTATGTTTGTTTCCACAGACTTGTCTGACCTTCTCCGTCCAATTTGCGTCGAGCGATCTCAGCGTATTCCGCATCGACTTCAAAACCGATGAAATCGCAACCCAATTCTACGGCGGCCGCGCCGGTCGAACCGCTTCCCGCAAACGGATCGACAATCAGAATTGCTCTGTCACCAATTCCATGGAGTCGGATACACATCTCGGCCAGCTTCCTGGGAAAAGCCGCGGGGTGTTCCTTCGCCGATTGCACCGTTCTATACGGTATAAACCACATATTGCCGCGATCTCGCAAATCCTCGCGGGCATGTTTCCAGCGTTCAATATTGCTTTTGTCAGCATACGGCACGCCGATAGAAAGTTTTGCCAGATTTACATCGCCGCTCGGCGTGAAGTGAAACACGTACTCATGGCAGTTATTCAGATATCTCTCGCTGTTAACCGGTTTGTAATGACCGATATTGATCCCTTTCTCAGGCACCGCGATCGATTTCACCCAGTGAATCGTATTCTGCAGGCAGAACTGTTTCATTATCCGCTCTGCAACCCGCATCGAACGCAACTCGTCGGATGGACGATCCCCAATGTTGAAAAACAACGATCCGTCCTCCTTCAACACCCGCCGGCATTCGGTCGCAACTTGCTCCATCCAATCGAGATAATCTTCAAACGGCATATCGTCACGGTGCGTATGGTAATCTACGCCGATATTGTACGGAGGCGAGGTCACAATAACGTCAACAGAGCTCTCTTCGAGCCGCTCGCGCATCCCCTCAACACAATCTTCCTGGTAAATCTCTTTCATAAGCGGACAGATTCACCTCGAATGTGGGAAATAATCCCTCACAGACAGTTTACAGCCGGGGAGGCTCATAACCCTTGCGGCCCATGAGACCGTAGGTGTATTCCTTCCCCAGTTCCACGCCGGGCTGATTGAACGTATTGACGTTGTACAGGTATCCGCTATAAGTCACAGCGTATTCGAAAAACATGAACAACGCACCCAGGTCGGCGGCGTCCACGCGAGGGATGACGATCGAACAATTCGGACGGTGTTTATCGCGGAGCGCACAACGAGTGGCTGTCAGTTCGGCCTGGAAAAGGCCATCGAAAGTATTATCGGCCAGGTATTCCAGCTCTTCTTCGGGACTTCCTTCGCAAATGACCAGAGACTCATCCGATTCGTCTTCGACTTCGACAAACGTAATGACCTTGTCGAAGGGCCCGTCCTGGTAGAGCTGCATCACGCTGTGCTGGTCGGTCACCCCAACGGATGCAATTGGCGTTGGGCCGCGGAAGACATCTTTTTCGTCCAGACCGTCGCGTTTCCCCAGACTTTCCGCCCAGAGCTGACAATACCAATCGGCCAGCGCGCGCAGTTTGTGGCTGTAGGGCATGAGGACGCTCATCGGTTTGCCCTTCTGGTAGTTGGCATACAGCAGGCAGGCGTAAAGGGCCGCGGGGTTGTCATACAGATTGGCATCGCAGCAGCGTTCGTCCATTTCCGCCGCGCCGTCGAGCATTCGATCTATATCGACGCCTGCAACCGCGCTACTCATAAGCCCCACTGCGCTCAGCACGCTGAAACGTCCGCCCACGTTGTCAGGGATCGGAAGAGAAAAGTAACCGCCGTCGTTGGCAATTCGCCGCAGAAGACTCTTCTCCGGGTTCGGATCCGTGGTCAGGATCATCTGCCGTGCGGGGTCGCAACCGTCGGTGCGATCCAGCAGATCGCGAAAATGCAGAAACTCGCTCATCGTCTCCGCGGTCGAGCCGGATTTCGTGATGACATTGAAAGCTGTCTTCGGCAACTCATCAGCCAGCATTTTTTCAATCGCCTGAATCCGGACGGGATCAACGTTGTCGAGCACAAAAATGCGAGGCGCTCCATCCCGTGCGGGATGGTCGTCCGGGAGGAGGTTATGATGTGGATGGAGCAATGCTGTATTGACGGTTATATTTCCAAGCGCGGATCCGCCGATTCCGAGCACAACAAAGTTTTTGCACCAGGAATGCAATTCTTCGGCTTTGCCCTGAATGGTCTCGACAAGGTCATCGTCGTAAGGTAGTTCCATGAACCCAACGTCCGCACCACGTCTTTCCTGGATCTTCTCAGTTATCTGCTCGGTCCGGGGTGCGAGACGGTCGAATTCTTCCGGAGTGAGTCCGTGGTCGGTCCCGATGGCGTCCGCGAACATATTCTCGGAGTCGAGTTCCAGCTGGCTTTCTCGGTCCTTCATCATGTGGCTCCAGAATCAGGAAATCAGAAGAAGTCGTGTGTGATTATAGGTTCCCTCTATCGCCCCCGCAACCGTTGCGGAGGCGCTGAGATTAAGGATACCGAACGCCGAGCGGTACGCGGCTCCCCTTTACTGCAAGCTACGAAACGTCCGTAAGAACAAATCTTCGATGCCCTTGCCGGTTTCCTTTATTCTGGGAGGTCGCGACTGAAAAGAGAACCGCAACAGAATTAAAAGCGGCGCTGTCGCGCGCGCACTCCAAAGCCAGCGCGGAGCGCTGGCACACGTTCAGCGTGCGTTACACTCAGCCATTCAGGTTTAACATGTCATTGCGAGGCGTTCCGCTCGGCGGGGCGCCGCGGCAAGCTCGCTGCTGGGCGAACAAAACGACGAGATTGCTTCGCCCATCTTGCGATGGACTCGCAATGACCCGTGTAGCTGAATTCGCAGGTCAAACGCATACTGGTGTGGCACCCGCTCAGTTTTAAATCCCTTCTGCGAAATCCAGTACCAGAGCAGCACAACCCAAATCACTTCTTCTGTCTGGGGTGATATTCCTTGACAGACTCACATGATCGCAGGTTATAATAGCCGGCGCGGCTGACTCCAAAAGGGAGGCAAAGATGAAAGGGCATAAGGGAGGAACGAAAGTAGCGCTTTTCATG
Organism: Planctomycetota bacterium; assembly: GCA_018334735.1. The sequence goes on from JAGXLK010000140.1 coordinate 5,119, forward strand.
CTGGGACTTTTTTTTGTCATTGTGGGCCCGTTGGCGAACGGACAGACGGCAGAAACGGAAGCGGATGGTGCTAAGCAAAAGAAAGAGATAACGCCATCGCTCATGGAGCGCCAGGAAGGCCGGGGGAAAATAAAAACCGAACTGGACAAGAAAATCAGTGTTAATTTTGATGACACCGGTCCCCTGAACGTTTTTCGGTTTCTCCAGAACACCTCTGACTTGGACATAAACGTATCCTCGAGGGACCTACCTTCCGGACGGGTGACGCTGAAATACAACGGACCAGCCCGAGAATTACTCGATCGTGTCTGTAAACACATCGGAACGACCTGGGTGGTAAAAAACGACGCGGTCGCCGTCGGGATTCCGGAACGCTTCACGTACGGATACGTCAGCCGGGGGGATCCTGTGCCTGAAAAGCTTAATTCGGTCATGATCGACGAACGTCTGCCCCTCCCCGGCGGAGAAGCATCGGCGCGGTCCGTGCTCAAGCGATTCCAGAAGAAATTTCCGAAGAAAGTGAATGTCTATTGGGAGGACATCGGACCGGACCTGGTGGTGAAAACTGTTCCCGGGAGTCACGGTAAAGTAACCCTGCGGGGCGCTCTCATCCAAATGGCAGCGCAGTCGGATATCGGCTGGGGCTGTGGACGCATTGTATTCTTGTCCCGGCACCCCCGCCCTGGTTCTCTGGGAAAACGCCTTCAAGAGGAACTTGAAACGGAAATTCAGATCTCTTTCGACAAAACACCCCTTAAAGAGATTTGCCACAAACTCCAAGAACAACCACCAGTAAGCATGCGGATTCGCCTGGAATGCGCCGAATCGCTAGCAAAACGGCAAGTAACACTTCAGATGAGAGGGTCGATTCGGGATGCCGTGACTGAGCTGTGTCGTAAGGTGAACCTGAGTTGGACGAAGACCGGTCTAAACGTTATTGGAATTGCGCCGTTTGCAAGTCTTCGGTTCGCAAATGACTTTGATAGTGAAAGAGAACGAGAGCGATGTCATAAGTTCTTGCAGCAGATGAAGAGGAAAATAGTCCTGCAGTTGAAAGATACACCGGCGGAAGACGCGGCAAAATGCATTTCACGGACAGGTGGGCTCCAAATTGCCTTTGATCGAGCAGATTTCAAGGACAAGAGAGTTAATTTGACCGGAAAGATGCGGGTTATAGACGCACTTTTTGCTCTGGCGGAGCAGACGAAGACTTTTTTCTGGCCTGAGCGATCTGAGAAATTCGCCTTGATCGTTGGTCGAAAAAGCCGGCCGGGCATCGGGCACGACCTCCGCATTTGTACCTCTCCGCGTGTCGGTTCAATATCACCGTGGCTCCGAAAACAATTGCAGCACGATTATTCCTTG
>JAGXLK010000141.1 GCA_018334735.1 Planctomycetota bacterium
CGGCCCCGCACCGTCATATCGTCCGAAATCACTTCCAGCGAGACTTCACCCATAGCATCCTTCCCGCCACTAATCGCACGGATGGAATAATCCGTTAGGTCACAACTAATACCAGTAATTCTATCGATGGCTTTGTATACCGCATCAATGGGCCCATCGCCAGTACTGGCATCGGTTTGTTTGTTATCCTCCACTTCAAGCTGAACCGTAGCGGTTGGTATAACACTTGTGCCGCTGGATATATGGAAAGTAATAAGCTGGAAAATATCGGGGGCTTGTTCGAGTTCTTCTCTCACAAGCGCTTCAACATCGCCGTCGAATATCTTCTTTTTCTTGTCCGCAAGCGATTTGAACTCCTGGAAAACGCGTTCAAATTTTTCACCCTCAAGTTCAATACCCAGTTCTTCCAATCGTTGTCGGAACGCGTGGCGCCCGCTGTGCTTTCCGAGAACTAACCTCGTCTTCTCAACGCCAACATCCTCCGGCCGCATGATTTCGTAGGTGCTTTTCTCTTTCAGCATGCCGTCCTGGTGAATACCGGCCTCGTGAGCAAATGCATTCTCACCCACGATAGCCTTATTCCGCTGGACCGACAACCCCGTTACATGGCTGACAAGCCGACTGGTTTTCATGATCTGTTCGGTTCGGATCCCCGTCTCCACACCAAAAATATCCCTGCGGGTTGCAAGGGCCATCACCACCTCTTCGAGGGAACAATTCCCGGCACGTTCTCCGATCCCATTGATCGTGCATTCAACCTGTCGGGCACCCCGGCGCACGGCTTCCAATGAATTCGAAACGCCCAATCCAAGATCGTTATGGCAGTGCACGCTGATGACAGCCTCCCCGATATTTGTGACTTCCTGGACGAGGTTCTCAATCGTTGCGCCGAACTGGGCGGGAATAGCGTAGCCCACAGTATCAGGGATGTTCACCGTCTTTGCGCCGGCGTCGATAACAGCTTCGACAACTTCTCGAAGAAAATCATGCTCGGTGCGGCTGGCATCTTCCGGGCTAAATTCCACATCCTCGCAGAATTTTTTGGCCAGGCGAACGCCTTTGACCGCCAGCTTAAGAATCTCCCCTCTCGCTTTTTTGAGTTTGTGTTTCCGATGAATCTCGCTGGTCGCCAGGAAAACATGTATCCGCGGGTGCTTTGCCTCTTCGAGAGCCTCCGCGGCCCGATCAATGTCCTCAGGGACACAACGCGCAAGTCCTGCAATTACAGGGGTTTCCACACTGCGGGACACTTCTTTAACGCTCTCAAAATCGCCTTCCGAAGCGATTGGAAAGCCCGCCTCTATCACATCAACACCCAATCGCGAAAGCTGTCGTGCCACGTGGATTTTCTCTTCGATGGTCATGGAACAACCGGGCGCCTGTTCTCCGTCGCGGAGGGTGGTATCAAAAATCGTGACACGGTCGTCTGTTTCACTCTGTTTTTTTTCACTCATTATTCAAATCTTTCAGATGGAGTCGCCGTTGAACAGGAGAATAATCTTCAGTATCGACCCACATCCAGTTCGAGCGACGCAGTCCGCACGGGGCGAACTTTCGTCGCGACATACGCTCCTCCCGGTCTCATGCTATCTGATCTATGATTTTGCTCCACCATTTTCATTCCGCTTTTTGCCGTTCGAGCTCGCACAAAAAATGCCCTACAGCCTTGAGAGGCCTGCAGGGCGCGATTCTCTTTCTCCGAAACAGCCAGACCCTACCTGCCTCCCTTTGCCCTGGACAACCAGAGCGAAGTGAGCCACAGGTTCAAAAGCCACAAACGAGACTGGGTCTGCTCGTTCCTCATAACAACCGCATTCTAAGCCAAAAAAACGTGCCCGTCAAGGTCTGATTTACCGGGTACCGGGACGCTGCTGACGATTGTAATGGCCTCCGGGGACCCGGGAAAAGCTACTCAACGGTTATAACCGTTGAAGCTGCCCGCTGATAGTCGACAAAACTGATATCGGCGTGTGAGCGGTAACGCCACAGCCAGCCCCGGTCCCATCGTCCGTTTCCATTTAGATCCCGGAATGCTTTCCCCGGCACGGGGTTGCGGCCGTCCGGGAGGCCGTCGCCGTTCCGATCCCCCCCCGGCAAAACGGGTTCGGGATCGACGAGAAACTTTTTGCTTCCTCCCATCCGATCCGATAGATAGCCGTAATATTTCAGCATGAGAGCGCCGCTGTCGACGGGAAGCTTTTGGGTTTCGATCCGGCCAGCGTCACCGGGAATATATTTCACGAACGGCAGAAGGGCGTAGAGGATAAGCACAAAACCGCTGACAACGAGACCGTTGAATACCCCTAAAATTCCTCCTGCCACGGGATCCGCTATAGGATAGGAAGGGAGGTCCGGCGATGTAAGTTTTCGTCTGAGTGTTCCTGCCACTCCGACGGTCACGCCGAAAACAGTGGCAAAAACAATCATCCTCATATAAAGCGGTCCGGGATGGAGTTTGAAACGCGTGATGAGCCCGGTCATAAGACATGTCAATGGATCACACAGGGAAAGAGCCAGCACGAAACCCAGCAAATTGCGCATCAGCGCATAGACGGAGTCAAAGAACCCTGACGAAATTCCCCCGTAGATCATAATGCCAAAGATAACGAGAAGAAGAAGAATGGCGACGACCTGCATTTCGGCCCTCCACGGTTTTATTTTTTCAATATTCGGCGGATTTCTTTCAGCGTAGTTACCCCTTCCTGCACTTTCAGAAGGGCATCCTGATAAAGTGTTCTGTGTGCGTCACTGCCAGCTGCTTTTTTTACCGCATCGGCTGAGACGCCTGTTTGTTGCATCACCTGGTGGACTCTATCATTGAGTATCAGCATCTCGAAAACACCTGTCTGCCCTTTAAACCCGGTATTCAAACACGCTTCGCAACCGACGGCCCGGAACCATTCGCCGGGATTTGCGGGATCAATTTTGAGCTTTTCAAGCAATTTCGGATTCGGTGCCACCCGTTCCTTACAATCGTTGCAAAGCGTTCGCACGAGACGTTGCGAGACAACACAACTGAGTGTTTTTGCAGCCACGCCACCGTCCAAACCCTTCACCAGCTGAACGGTAGCTTCCGGAGCCCCGCCCGCCTGAATAGTCCCGATAAAACGCCCCGTGTCGGTCGGGAAATTCAGCATCTCCACGACGGCTTTTGTATTGACGATTTCATCCACTGCCAGCACATCCGGTTCCTGCCGCAGAACAGGGGCCAGCGTATTATTCACTTTCTCCGGCGATTTCAGGTCGACCTGATGCCTTTGTATTTGGCCCAGTTCATGTTCGAGACGGGACTCAAACGTGTGGACGTCGGTTGTGAAAATGTCGATTTCATTCAGCGTGGCATGAAACGTTGTCGTTTTGCCTGATCGGGACGGCCCGCTGAACAAAAGGCTTCGTCCGGATGTAGCCACCAGCTTTTTTATACGCTGGGTCATAGCTTTGTGCATGCCGAGCGCCTCAAGGCCACCACGATACAGATCTTCCGTCCAATCTGGCATATTGAACACGACGGCGGCTCCGTGCTGCGCTTTGCGTCCTCTTACCTGTATTGACACGCTTTCCCCTCCCTGGATATTGGCTTTAAGTTCCGCGCGGGCTTTCCCTTTTCGCCCGAGCCCCAGGAATTGAGCCGCACATGCCACCACAAGTTTCCCGTAATCCAGATCAAGAGAATTGAATTTCTGCATTACGCCATATAGCCTGAACAGAACCGCGAATTCTTCCTCACCGGGTTCCAATCGCATCGCCTCGGCATCAGCCTCACATGCCTCTCCGATTAGATTTTCCAGTGTGTCGGCCGCATCAGCAAAACGTTCTTTTTCAGCGACCCAATCGGACAGCTCGCGGCCCGAAGAATCTTCCAGGGAGACCCGAGGGCTCACGCGTGCGGCCGCCGTTCCCCCTCCAGGTCCTTTGACTGAACTCTCGGGCGCACAGAGCCATTCCGGACCGATGCGGAACTGTTCGGGCACTACGGCATTTCGAAGCCAGAGATAATATACGAAAACGCCGCCTACGCCGAGCACGAGTACCAGAAAGCAAATCGGGTGAAGTAAAAAGGTCAGCATGGTTCCGAAAAGCCCTGTGCCGATAAAAATTGTACACCATTTTCGGAAACCCATTCCGACGCCCAGAGCATCGTCTGCCGCCCAGGCACAGAGCAACAACCAGCCAAATATGGACGGAGGAATAAGAATTAACCAGAGCGGATGAATATAGAACCCTCCCCGCATTTCAAGCACCGCTGAAACGTCCCCACCCAACTCCCCAGCGTAAACGAGCGTGACAAGGCAGAAGAAAACCAAGCCAAAAACAGCGGCTTTCAAAATTTGACCCAGTTCTTGCTGCCGGTACTGATCTCCGTTCACATCGACCTCCGGAATATTATCAAACCTCTCAGTCACCAGATGATGATCGTGAGGAGGAAGAGAAGCTAATTCCTTTCAATGCCATCTCCAGAGCGTCCTTATTCGGCGCGAACTCGCGTGCAACTTTTTTGGTAACAAAATCCTCCTGGACAAGCTTGACGAAAGAAGTGGTCCAGCTTTGCATTCCCTCTTCTTCCCCTTCCTGTATCAGATCTTCAACCCGGGCATCATCTCCTTCGGCAATCGCTTTGCGGATAGGTGGATTCACCCACATCATCTCAACCGCCGGAACCCGCTGTACATCATCACGAAACGATGGCACTAATCGCTGACAGATAATAGCCTTCAAGTTGAAGGCCAGAGACTGGCGGATAAACTTATGCCTCTCAGTGGGGAAAAAATCAAGAATTCGCCCGAAGGTAGCCTTAACGCTTGAAGTATGCATTGTCGTCAAAACTAGATGACCCGTCTCCGCGGCAGTCAAACAAAGTTTAAAGGTCTCTTGCCCTCGCATTTCGCCGATCAACATCACATCGGGATCCGCGCGGACACCCGCCCTGATTGCTTCGGGCCAATCATGAAAATCAAGACGGTACTCCCTCTGGTTGATAATACTATTGGCATCTTCGTAGACAAATTCTATTGGATCCTCGAACGTTAATATATTACGCCGGTGTTTCTCATTCATTTCATTCAACAGCCACGCAAGTGTTGTCGACTTTCCGACGCCCGTAATACCACATACGAGGCACAACCCCTCGTTGAAATCCACAATACGCAAAAGATCTTCAGGCAAATGCAGTTCCTCCCGCGAGGGCACAACATTTTCCACGAGTCGAGCAACAAGAGAGATACGCCCTCTCTGCATAAAAACCGAGACTCTGACCCGGCCACCTTCGAACTCGTGGCCAAAATCCATACTGCCCTGTTCCATAATACGGTCCACTTTTTCGTCGCCCAACCAATCCCTTGCCAGCGCTTCGATGTGAGCGGCCGACAACGATTTACCTTTGAGTCGACGCAGAGTTCCATCAATCCGAAACACCGGTGGGTTCCCTGCTTTCAGATGCAGATCGCTTGCCCCCACGGAAGACATCCGGGAGAAAAGATCGTCGATACGGGGTTCTTCTTCCTCAGCGGCCATCTGGCTCTCCGCAAGATAGTCCCTCTAAAAATAAGCACAAATGATTCTAATTTCCCGGGTTACGGTTGTCAAGATAGAGATCGGTCCCGGATCGCCCTGGCTGATATCATTGATCCCCGTTCGCCATCGGCCCGAAACCAGCGGGGTGGGATGGCAAAAAATCTGCAGCGCCGACCACATCCCCTCGAGCCGTCAGGTCCACCACAGGCCCCTCGCTGAAAACAACGCGAAACGGCACCGTTTCCTCCCGCAAAAGGCGCCGAACAGCTTCGGTCAATTCATATTCCCGCCTCTCGGGATGGGCTTCAATGGCCCGGCACGCATCAAAAATATCCGTCGTGAACCGGTACAAATTCATGCTCACCCTCAGGTCGCCATTGACGGCATAATCTTCGGGATTTTCAGGTTTCTCCACAATCTCGGCCAGGTTATCCTCCCCCTCAATCGTCAAAACGGCGAATCTATCGACTCTATCAGCACCGAAATTGCTGTTCTCCACCAGAGCATTCCGCGAAAATCCCACAGCGTAACAAGATTTATCTGAAATCTCGTGCAAGTCTCTCAGCACCGAGGCGGGATAATAATTATCGCAATTACACATTACGAACGGGCCGCCACTTAACACACTTTCAGCCGCCAGAAGTGCATCTGCCGTGCCCTTTGGTTCCTCCTGGACGGCCGGTATGATTTGTGCCCCCAGCTGTTGACTGGCACGCTCACAGTATTTCTCCAGTTCCTGACAATCCGGCGGGATCACGAGACACAGCTCGCCGCATCCTGCCCGCACCAATTCCCCCGTAACATAATCAAGAAACGGATACCCGTTAATCGGTATCAGACCTTTAAGCCCTTTATCCGCAAGCTCAGCAGAACTTCCCTTGAGTTCCACATCCGCAGAATTCCTGCGCATCCTGCTCCCCAAACCACCAGCAAGAATAACCGCTTTTTTCGTCACGACATCACCGCCTG
>JAGXLK010000142.1 GCA_018334735.1 Planctomycetota bacterium
CCTTCGAATCTGAGGCGTGAAAATTCAGCGTTTGGGTTGGATGTTACGTATGCAAGATTGCGGTATCCACGTTCTATCAAATAATTGGCAACGAGTTTGCCCACTTCTCGATCATTTGGTTTGAGCACCGGGTTGGGGGTGTACTCCGGGCAGGATAGAACCCAGACCAGGGGCATATCGTATGAGGAAACCACGTTTGCCTGGCCCTGGTTGAACGCCTGCACGATAGCCCCATCGCATTTTCCCAGTTCGTCAAAATCCGGATAGGCCGGATGAGTAGCGAATCGCACGTCGCCGACTTCCCGCGCGTAAGTGAGGGCTCCCTGAAACATCTTGCGGGAGTATGAACGCGCCATGTCGACTATAATGCCGATTCTTTTTACATGCGGCATTTTATATTCCTGTGAGGGCAGAAAACAGCATCCTACTATATCGGTTTGAATGTTTTACTGAAAGCGGAGATATTTTGAGACGGTTGTTAAAAGCCCTCAGAATGCAAGATAAAAGCTATTTCGCTTTTTTGGCCATCTTCCACCACTTAGATCCAGAAGACGCTGTGTCCGACTGTTCCGGTGAACATGTCGAAGACGGCCCAGATCCCGGCGGCAGAGAACTGTCCCAGTATGATGCCCAGGAAAAAGTTTCTGGCAATACGCAGCACGCGGTTGCCGCCAATTTTCGTTATAAGAGCTTTGATGATCCAGGCCAGAAAAACTGTGAACCAGAGGTGGTCGGTCCAGGTTACTGAGGAGATGATAAATCCAACCGGATGGAGAGGCCACCAGAAGAACATCCGATGAGCAATGGTGAGTGCTATCATCATGATACCACCGCCGACGGTCCATACATGTCCCGCAATATTTGCACCTTCTGCCTGGGTCATTTTTGAAATGCCCCAGTTAAAGGTCGCTTTGGGACCGCCGATGAAGAACCAGGGATAAAGGTTGGCGGCTCCATGCCGATACCCCAACCATATCGTAAAGAGCGTGGCCACAAGAAATGTGATTAATGCCGCACCAAGTAGCGACCAGAGGAGCCCGCGCGCTTTATCACGGGCGAGGTACATTCCGTGAACGGATGAGCTCATCACTGATGTGCGGATGTCACTACACCACGACCAGGAATGGGTGAGCGTTGTGACACCGGTGGTGGAGATATTGGCACCGCCGAACGTACTCGTCATGAATGATGGAGCGATCATAGGGGCAATAGTGACCGACACCCCGCATTGGGCGACGACTCGAGCCAGACCATAGAAAATGAAAATTGCCGCGAGCAGAAAGACGATGGCATAGAAAAACGACAAGCCCGCTTGCACAAGCCAGATTGTCATAACGATTAGGCTCACAGCCAGAACGATGAACGAGGTGCGATAAGAAGACGGTTCTCCGCGACCGTAGTCTTTTGCCCCCTTACCAAAAGCATTTTTGAAAGCTTTGAAGAGGTGGCGTCTGGCGAAATAAAAACTGGACGCCACAAAGACAAGCATAGCTCCCATACCGATATGTGCCATGATTGGATACTGTGATGCACCGTAAATGCCAAGATCTTCGTTCATGCTGAGACCGCGGCTGATAATGAAAGAACGCGCGGCGAAAGAGAGAAGATTCAAAGCCCAGATGCTGAACGCCACGCGGTTAGGAATCAGAAAAGTGAATCCCAGCACCGCCCAGCTGAGTCGAATCTGTAAGTCTATCGGACCAATATCACGGATTTTTGTCGATATGGGCACTTTCGGCACCAAGCCGTAGAATTTGTGTAAAGCGGTCATGCTACAGACAATCAACGGGATTGCCAGTCCCATCCAGAAGATTTTCTGACGAAACAGGGAAGTTTTGGCCCAGGGATCTCCCGCGGATATACAGAGTTCCTGGGGGACCTGGGCAATAGGGAACGTCAAACGTTCATTCTCGATCCACTGTTTCCGGATAAGGGCCATCAGAGAAATCATGCATGCATAAAGTGCCATGAGGAAAATGCCCCAGAAAAGCAGCGGATGGAACCAGACTTTCCAGGGCATAGCACGAGTCGCTCGAACAAAGTTTTGTCCCGTTTCCCATAAACCAGCCGGTGTCCATGATCCGGACCAGATATCGGGCTGATCCCTCAATCCATCGTAGAACATCATTATTGATTCAATTCCGCCGTCTTTTTCAACCGGGACCATCCAGGATGGGAAATGGGGCCAGAGTTTATCGGCCCATTCGTTGGAGGAATTTGCGAGATAATATGGAGCTGTCAAATTGGGGACCAGATAACCCGCGAGCCCCATGGTTGTAATTGCGCCCGCCACAAGCATCATAGCCGTGATGACGACGAATTCCCCCGGCTTGAACGCTATTTTCGGCCATATTAAACCGATAAAGCCGTTGCATAATAGCACCAGAACAAAGAGCATGAACATTACCCCTCCGACGCTGTAATCGAGGAATAATGTCGAACTGTGGAGATAAAAAGTCCAGTAGGGACCTGCCAGCCCAACGATCACGCACATGAAAGCACCGAAAAGAATACTGCGCAGAGTAAACATACCCTCCGCCGACCCCGATGTTTCATGGTTTCCTTCCAGAGAGCCAGGGCCAATATCATCAACCTCATCCGGCATGAGATTCTTCCCTTTCCCGTTTTCAGAATCCTCAGCTTAACCGTCTGGAATCTTACAACAGTACTCCATTTTTCCCTATCGTGAGCATACAATAGCAGAAGAGCGACATTCTTGCCAGCTACCTGGTGGCTGGTTACTGAATTATCCCCTCGGTATATCAATTTCGTTTGGGCAATAAGAGTGGCGTGAGCAGATCGCAGCATGCACGCCATTGCAATCGGGACCGTTTTTTGTCAGGCTGGTAGTAGTAATTTGTTCAACTTCATCTGAGCCGCATTTTCACGCCAGTTCTCCGACCAGTTATTTAACATGGATGTCGACAATTTAATCAAAAGGCTGTCGAAGCAGAGTTTCTACTCTTCCCAGGTGGTTCACGTGGAAGAGATCGCCGCGCGTCCGGCCCGTTATGCCGAGGTGGAGGGTGGTCTGGACGAACCGGTCCGGAACGCGCTCGAAAAACAGGGGATCGATCGCCTCTTTACACACCAGACCGAAGCCATCGAAATTCTCCGTGGAGGTGACAATCTCGTTGTGGTGACCGGAACCGCCAGTGGGAAGACGGTTTGCTACACGGTACCAGTAGTGGAAGAGTTACTTGAAGACAACCTGAGCACGATGCTGTTTATCTACCCCACCAAAGCTCTGGCTCAGGACCAGCTCCGGGCTCTTGGAGAGTTTCAATCGGAAAGCGCAGGGATTGAGTTTTTGTCCGGAACTTACGACGGAGATACCCCGGGTCACCTCCGGCGCCGTTTGCGCGATGGAGCCAGTGTGATACTGACAAATCCCGATATGCTTCACCAGGGAATTCTGCCGCATCACGGCCGTTGGAATCGTTTTTTTACGCATTTGAAGTACGTGGTCGTGGACGAGATCCATGCTTACCGTGGTGTTTTCGGCTCGCATCTGGCTAACGTCATTCGCCGGCTCAGAAGGGTGTGCAAACACTACGGTTCTGATCCCCAGTTCGTCAGTTGCTCGGCGACAATCAGCAACCCCAGGGAACATGCTGAGACGATTTGTGGGTGCGAAATGGAGCTGGTTGACGAGGATGGGTCTCCCCAGGGGCGTAAGAAATTCGTCTTATGGAATCCGCCGCCTCTCAATACCGCTGCTCGTGGCAAGCCTGATGAGTGGCGCGTGGGAGGCGATCGGAAGAGTCCCCTGTGGGAGGCCGTCCATCTGATGGCGGGTCTGGTTCGAGAAGGTATCCAGACGATTGCATTTGTGCGAACCCGGCGCTCAGCCGAACTGGTTTTCAAACGCTGTCGAGATCTGCTTCGCCAGGAGTCACGGAAACTTGCTGATTCGGTTCATGCTTACCGCGGCGGATATTTGCCTGAGGAGAGACGCGAGATCGAGCGGAAGCTGGCAGAGAAAGAACTCCTCGGTGTGGCCAGTACCAATGCTCTGGAACTTGGGATCGATATTGGGACTCTCGATGCCTGCATTATCTGCGGTTATCCCGGCACAATTGCCAGTCTCTGGCAACAGGGCGGCAGGGCGGGACGCGGAACGGCGGAATCGGTCGTTTTTCTCGTCGGCCAGAATTCGCCGATCGATCAATACCTCATGATTCATTCCGATTATCTGTTCGCTCAAAACCCCGAACAGGCCGTGGTCGATCCTGATAACCCCCATGTGAGCGTAGGACATATCCGTTGCGCAACCCATGAACTGCCACTTCCGGAAGAGGATGCGGACATTTTTGGACCCTACGGCCGAACAATCCTTGAGCTGTTGGAGGAGGAACAGGCCGTCCGAAATATCGAAGGCATCTGGTATTGGGCTCAAGCCGATGCGCCTGCGCCCGAAGTCAATCTTCGGAATATCGCCGGCCCTGTCTATACCATTCAGGATGAGATCTCAGGACGGGTTATCGGGACGATGGATGAGGTGAGCGTTTTTACACAGCTCCACGATCACGCCGTTTACCTGCATGGAGCGGAGACGTACTTTGTGAATCAGCTGGACCTCGAGCAAAAAATCGCGCGGGTGGAACAGCGCGATCTCGAATACTACACTCAGGCCGTGACCAGTTCCGAAATTGGTATCGATGAGACCGAGGAAGAACGCGAGTGGCGTCAATCTCAGCTGGGGTACGGAGACGTGACCGTCACAACGACCGTGCCGATGTTCAAAAAAATCCGGTTCAATTCCCGGGACAGTCTTGGGTTCGAGAAGCTCGAGTTGCCTCCCCAACATCTGGAAACGGTGGGCATGTGGTTCACGCCGCCGGAGGAGTTGGTGGAGAAGATAAAGCACCGGGAAATGGTGGTCGGGGAGGCGCTGACGGGTATAGCAAACGCGCTGGTAGAGGTCGCTCCGCTTTTTGTTATGTGCGACCCGCGGGATATCGGGACCGTCGTCAACTCCAGTTGCCTGGGACGTGATGCCTTATTCCTTTACGATCGATATCCGGGAGGTATGGGCTACGCGCGGCGGTGTCTGGCTCGAACCGAGGAAATTATGACGACTGTCCACCGCGTGATCGAAGATTGTGGCTGCGAAGATGGGTGCCCATCGTGCGTTGGGGCAGCGGTCCCGGCCTTTGCCATGACTGATATCGACAGTGCAGTGCGCGGGCGGATCCCGGACAAAGCGGCCGCACATTTCTTGCTGGAAGAGATGATCGATTAGCCTGCATCTTACGTCTGCAGACAGCTCACTCATCCTGGCCGGCGCGCATGCGTTTGGCCGTTTCTTCTCCGCCGTTCAGAAGGTGGAGCAGCGGTTGCGGCCGATCCACGCCTTCTACCCAGTCCGGACGGGCATTCCACGGCGTGCAGGAAAGCACGTTTGTGAGGTCCATCCAGTGCTGGAGCCGGGCCGGCGCGAGATCCCACGTCATGTGGAAATGATTCGCGGGTGCATACTGTTTATACTCCACCATGCTGGCGTATTTTGGTGTGACAAATGTGTGAGGCCAGGTATCGGTCGAAGTTTCGCAGACCGCTTGCGCCAGCTCGTCTGGCAGGTCAACGCTCCGGGCTTCGTCCCAAATCAGGCTGAACATCCCCGAAAGTTGGCTAAATGCCAGCCGGCCTGCAATTCCTTCGATCCCGCCGGGGGAGACGTAGAAGACCGAGTTCCCGCCGCCGGGAAAGTAGAACTCGTCGGCCAGGGGCATGGTTACTTTGCGCATGCACGTGGAAATGGCGTGACCGGGTTTGGACGCCCAGTTGAAACTCGCCGAACCGCTGTTATCACCATCGACGAATCCACGTTTCGCCCAGATTTCCTCGCCGGTGTATTCAATGTCCATTTTGTCCGCCAGTTTCTGGATCTCCCACGATTCCCAGACTTTACGGAAATCCATGAATAGAGGCGGGTTACCCCCCGAAAGCCAGGTCATAAACAACATGGTGAGCAGCCCCTGCACATCGGCTTCCGTGGCGTAGGGGATTGGCGCTTTTTCGCCGTTGTGATCGAATGTGGAATTGAAGAGACTTTCCATGACATCGGCCACCGGCAGCGGAATACCGCGACGGTCTGAACCCCATTCCAGCTGGCTCATGAATCCGCCTCCGACGGCGTTCAGATCGTCCATCAGGTCGCGCACAATCAGGTACATTGCCAGGGATTGGTTAAACCGTTCGCTGTCCTCTTCGTCCCGCAACCGAAGATCATCGCCAACAAATTTATCAATCCAGGCTCGGAGTGCATCACGCTCGTCTTCATCGTAGGATTCTTTTTGGAGCATGTCGGCCAGGAGTTTCATATCGAGGCGGGTTATCTCTAGATTGAACGTATTTCGGGTCGGTATGACATGGGGGAGGGCTGTTTCCATACCCATGGAATCATGACCGAATATCACAACCCTTCTGCCCTGTAATCCGACGTATGTCAGCGCCGCATAGCACCAAT
>JAGXLK010000143.1 GCA_018334735.1 Planctomycetota bacterium
GATCCCCGAGCCATCCTGGACATCGAAAGAAAGGCCTTCGAATCCGTCACTGCCGTAAAATGCCAGGCCATCAGTCAGAACGCCATCAACGTCCATGGCCATAAGTTTAACGTTGTTTAATTTTTGGTCGATCTCTGGATCGGATTGTGATGTCGAACTCATAAGCCAGGCTCACTGAGGTTGAGTTGAAAGATCTTTCTTTTCTTCACCGGCGGGGCTCTCAACGCCTCTTTCGACGTCGAGCCAGTCCTGGACGTCGATGATTCCTACGGGAGTGCCGTCTTCATCCACTACGGGTAGATTATCAATTCGCATATCTCGCATTATCCGATAAGCGTCCGCGGCCAGGTCGTCGGTGCGAACGGTTTTGGGGCCTTTGGTCATAATGTCTTTCATCGGCAGATGGAAGGTGTCGGGGCCTTTTTGTTTGATAAGACGCCGGAGGTCGCCATCGGTAAAGAAGCCCACCAGCTTGCCGTCTTTATCGACGAGGCTGACGGCGCCCGGGGAACCTTCGATACTCATGATTTCAAGCGCTTTTTCCAGTGTGCAGTCCTGTGAGACGACAGGATTGCGTTTGCCGATTCTCATTGTCTCTTCGACTTTTATCAGTTTGCGGCCAAGTTCACCGCCGGGATGAAAGAATGCGTAGTCTTCTTTTGTCATGTCGCGCATTTCGAAAACCGTAAGCGCCAGAGCATCGCCGACGGCCAGCATGGCCGTTGTCGTGGCTGAGGGGGCGAGCCCCAGCGGGCATGCCTCTTCCATTTTGCCAATACTCAACGTAATATCGCTGTACTGCCCCAGAGTAGAATCCGGATTGCCTGTCACAGCGATGATCCGGGTATGCAATTTTTTCAAGGGGACCAGCAATTTTGTAACTTCGGTTTCGCCACTGTTGCTGAAAACAAGGGCGATATCTTCCGGGAGAACACGACCCAGGTCGCCATGTCGGGCTTCGACGGCATGCATCCAGTATGATGGGGTGCCAGTGCTTGCAAGAGTTGCCGAAATTTTTTTCCCGATCAACCCGGCTTTTCCTACTCCCGTCACAACGACACGCCCCTGGCAGTTGTAAGTGGCACGGACAGCCTGTTCGAATTCCGGCCCCAGTTTTTGGGCCACCGTTTGGAGGGCATGCCCTTCCAGCTCGATAATTTCGCGTCCGCGCTCGACAATATCCATCGCAAACCCCGGGTTCAAAAGCAGGTCGTCGCTGTGGCGGGGATTATAACCGCCTCTCGAAGAAGGCTCAAGACGCAGCCTCCGACAAACCGACTCCGACGTCATTTCCGGCTAAGGGAATGGAGCCGATGCCGGGTGAGGACCTGCCGGGCGATATCTTTCCAGTTACTATCCGGTCCTTCGTGCAGGCGAATATAGTCGCGCATGACGCGGAGCCGGTCGGAGAGCGTAATAAGTTGACGTGAGGCGGGCCACTTGACGATGGAACGGTCAAGCCGAACGAGATTTTTGAGCTTGTCCTGGAGGGAGACTTCGTTTTCCCAAAACGCTTTTTTGAAATCTATAATGAAAGCATTGACGGGTTTTGCTGTGGGGCTCAGAAGGATGTTTTTCAGGTTGAGGTCTTTGTGGCAAATTCCTGCTTCATGCATTTTATAGAGCAGGGAGGCGATCTTTGAGGCAATTGAACGGCGGGTCTCCGGTGGTGGGGGAGTTGATTCCATGTATGCGCGGCAAGCGCTCAAAATATCCACAGAATCCGTCACTTCTTCGCTGATGTAATGGGCTTTACAGATGGGCCCGAGCACTTTTTGTAACCGAAGTGCGACGGGGGAGGGGGTTGGCACGTCGTGTTGCTGAAGATGTCGGACAATATTAATTTCGCGCAACATCTGACGTTTGCGCAGAAACCAGCTTCCCCAGAGATGTCTCAGCAGCCCGCCGTGGACGTATTTTCGCACAATAAGCTTGCTCGTTCGGTCCCATCCCGGTTCCCACGTCCAGACGCTTTTATGACCCGCCGAACGAGAATCGCGGCCCGCGAGGTTTTGCAGGAGCTCGGGTAAGTTTACTATCTTATCGAGGACCGATTCAGGGACAACAGCGGAGTCAAAATACACCGTTACCTTGTCCTGTTGATGTTTTTTGAAGCCGATTTCGGTGGGGTTTTTTATCTGCATGCCGGGGCCCACCCGCCGGAGAACTGAGGAAAGCCGGCGGTTTTAGCGTTTAAGAGAACAGCAATGGAGGCGGCTCATTCGATATCTTTGACACAGCGGAATCCGAGATCCGCTCCCCGGTTCTCCGGTTTGATGGGGAGTCGATAGGTAACACGCACGGGAATTGGTTTGATGTCATGCTGGGGCCATGCTCCACCGCGCACCACGCGGTGTTTTTCCCCATATGATGCTCTTCGATCTTCCAGATCATTGCCGGGATAGCGTTTGAACGGACTGGATGTCCATTCCCAAACGTTTCCGATCATATCGAGGACGCCATATGGACTCGCACCGGCAGGGTAGCTCCCGACCGCGACCGGACCTTCTTTGCTTGGCTTCATGTGATTGCATGCTTTCGGATCAAAGCTCTCACCCCAGGGGAAAGGCCTCTGGTCGGGACCTCGGGCGGCTTTTTCCCATTGAGCTTCCGTTGGGAGTCGTTTGCCTGCCCAGGTCGCATAGGCCCGAGCGTCTTTAAGCGAAACTCCAGTGACCGGGAGATTGGCCTGGTCTTTTGGAAAATGCCTTTCCTTCCACCCGTCGGGAGCAGGATGGTCCGTGGCGTCGATGAACTTCTGGTATTCCGCGTTTGTCACTTCGGTTTTATCAATATAATACGCCTCAGTATTATCGGAATGCATGGGGATTTCCGACCCGTACCCCACGAGGGTAAGGATAAGTTCGAGTTCATTTTCGCTATTCAAAATGCGGGGCGGGTAAAAGGGCTCAAGGAACTGAGTGATTTGATCTTTGGTGGATCCAATGAAAAAATTCCCTTCCGGGATGTAAATCATTCCGGCGGGAGCATTGCGGACATAGTCCTGGGTTTTTTCGGCTTTTGTTGCCCATTTGCTGCCCTCAAAATCCGTTGTCAGACGCCGTATTTTGTCGGTGAATTTGTCCTTGTTACCGAGCCCATAATCCTGAAGTGCTGCCCGATAGAGGCACCACGGCAGCTGGCGCAGGACTTTGTTTGCCAATTCCGAATCCGGTTTTGAGTACCGCACGATATTCTGCATTTTGTCGAACGCGGCGCTGTACCGGAAATCTTGAACAAGCTGTTCAACTTCACGGTAGTAATTTTGTGCAGTTTTTTCAGGAATATAATTTTCCTCTGCTCCCGGTGTAAGACCCAATTTTTCCCTGAGAAATTGCTGACCAGCCGTGCTTTCCGGGTGTTTTTCCAGGAGTTGGTTTCTGTAACTGTGCGCTCTTTGATCTTTCCCCGTTTGCTTTGCTTCTTGGTAGAGGTCAAAGAGCACGTTTGCTTCAAGGTTTGCGGCTTGCCGCCCCAGCTCTTGCCCATCGTCTTTTTGTATTTTCCTTACGATTGCCAGGGCGGTGGTGAGTTCTCCGTTTTTATAAGCGTTTGAAGCCATCTCGAGTCGCAGCTCTGGAAGTCTTTTTTGGGCTTCCGCGGCTTCGGGGCTATCGGGATATTTTTCAACAAGGAGTTCCATTTTTTCCAGAGCACTTGCGGTTTTATCCCCTTCCCCCCACAAAAACATACTATGTTCGAGCAACAGGCGGGGTTCGTGCTTTGCCAGGAGTTGAGCCTGATCGGTCTCTGGGAATTCTTTCGCGAGTGTTTTATAGAGTTCATGCGCTTGATCGTAGATACCTCGTTTTTGGCAATATTGTGCGCGCTTGGCCATCACAATTGGGAGTTTACTCCTGGCGATTTTCAGATACTGGCTGCCTTCGGGGGCGTTTTTTATCGCGGCTTCGTATTTTTCCTGAGCGCCTGCATAATCTGCGTCATTACTCAGAGCGCGGGCCCATTCGCAATAGACCTGGGCAATCTTATCTCGTGCTTTCGAAGCGTACGGTGTGTCTTGATATTGTTTCGCAATGCTTTTGAAAGCACCGATAGCAATTTCGTAATTGCCCTTGAGGCTATATCTCTGTCGGTAGTCCTGGTCTGCCGAATTGAATTCGTGCCTGGCCGCCTCAAGACGTGCTTGTTCTTTCGCCTTTTGTTTCTGCGTCTCAGGGGTTTGGGATTTTTCTTGCCTGGATGTTCCGGCTGTTGTGTCTGTCACATTATTGTCCACGAGAGCTTGTTGTGGTCCATCCGTTGGTTCCCTTTCATCACCCCCAAAAGGCCCGGAATTTAGCGCAACTGAAACTATTAACGCAATAAAAGCCAGGACCAGGGCTGCCACGCTCACCCCCGGGATTCTTCTCTTTGATGTTTGCGAATCATCGGAAGGCCCAGGTAATTCATATTCCCGCGCAAAAGCAGAATCGGTTCCTTTCGGAACGACCTGGGCCTGCCCCGTGTGAATTGTTTCGAGACACCGATCGAGGTCGTCAATTACGCGTTGGGTTGTTCCATATCTGCGGTTGGGATCGCGTTCCAGGCAACGGCTGACTACCAGCGAGAGTTCATGAGGGACGTTCTCATTAACCTTATGAGGTGGAATCAGTTCGCTTTCCACGTTGGCGAAAAGGTATCCGAGCGGATGAGAAGATTTAAATGGATCTTTTCCGGTCAAGAGCTGATATCCGATGATTCCGAGGGCGAAAATATCGGCCTGAGGACCTGGAGATCTACCTCGAATCACTTCTGGAGCCATATATTGGGGAGCGCCGTGTGCTTCGCCAAATATGGGAATAATGCTATCTTCCGCGGTTGCCCCCATATCCAGGAACGTGACCTTTACAAGGGGGGCTGATCCACCTTCTCGGGTGATGAACACATCGGAAGGTTTGAGATGACCGTGGGCGATATCGCAGCGGTGGCCCGCTCTGAGGGCTTCCGCGATTTGGTGAAGAATATCGATAGCCTCTGACGTTTCCAGAGGAGCATCCTTGAGCCTTTCGGCAAGGCTGATTCCACCCGGATCTTCAACGGCCATAAAATAGCGGTTGCCGGTCTTACCAACCTCGACCAGGTCGACAAGATTCGGGTGCTCGAAGAGCTTCTGGCGAGCCGCCCATCGATCATGGATATATCGGCGGAAACTGGGGTCGCGGCTCACGGAGGAAGAAATCAGCTTCAAGCGTACTTCCTGATCTTTTTCCGTATCGTGCGCTTTGTAAACTTTTCCGTAAATGCCTTCATTTAAAAGCTCTACAAGGCGATAACGACTGGGTTTTGACTGTGTTTTCTTTTCTTCCACTGGTGAATCGCCTCTCCCTGAGGGTATTTGGCTGAGCACGAGAAGCACTCTAAGAGACATATATCATACAGAAGAATGACCCGTGAAGCAACAAATTGCCGTTTGACTTTCGCTTCTCCGGCTCAGTACCATGCCGGATGATGTCGGAGCCTTAATTTGGGAGAAAACCAATGATCGAATCCACCGAATTATTGCGTTTTTTCCTCGATTACTGTGCTATCGAGTGTGGATTGAGTGAAAATACGATAGCTGCTTATAAATCGGATGTGGCCGATTTTATTGAGACTCTCGGATTCAAAAACGAAGCTGAACTGGATAAGCTGACATCCTCTGAGCTCGTAGAATTCGTCCAGATTTGCCGTGATAAGAATCTCTCAGCCAATTCCATCTGGCGGCGTCTTGTGGCGGTTCGCATGTTTTTCCATTTTTTGCGGCTTGAAGAATATGTTGAAAATGACATAACGGACGCCTTTCAGACTCCGCGGCTGTGGAAAAAAATCCCGGAAGTCCTTAGCGAAAAGCAGGTTGAAGAACTTTTATCAGCTCCAAATCCAGACGATTTGCTGGGGATGAGAGATCGGGCAATTTTGGAGTTGCTCTACGCCACCGGCGCCCGAGCCAGCGAGGTCTGCTCGCTCGATGTGGGCCATGTGAACAAAGAATATGGGTTTGTTCGTTGCTACGGGAAACGTATGAAAGAAAGAATAGTTCCTGTCGGCGAATCGGCTCTCGAAGCGCTCGAACACTACCTTGGCGAGGCACGCCCGGAGCTTGTTAAATCAGATCAGCAAACGGCCCTCTTTGTCTCGCGAACAGGCCGACGCCTCACGCGGCAGGCGCTCTGGCGTATCGTCAGGGATAGCGGACGAAAAGCCGGCTTGGGTGTGAAAATTCACCCCCACCTGCTACGCCACAGTTTTGCTACTCATCTGTTGGCGGGTGGAGCCGATCTCCGCGCTGTCCAGCTGATGCTCGGTCACGCTGACGTGTCCACAACCGAAATTTACAGCCACGTCGACGAAGATCGGTTGGTGGGTATCCATAAACAATTCCATCCCAGGTCATAGCAAAAACTTGTGCCAGGGGCCCCTCAGCCATATTTTGTGAAACGCCCGAGTGCTTTATTGCGAAGCATTTTTTCCGAAAAAAAAGAAAAGCGCG
>JAGXLK010000144.1 GCA_018334735.1 Planctomycetota bacterium
GAGAGGATTCACCTGGATACCGTTTGAACATCAGGTCCAGCTCAAAGTTAAGACCGAAGAACCGGTCTACAAATCCGGCAAAAAGATTGGCACAATCACGAACCTGTCATTCCAGAAAGTCCCCCCGCCGGGCACGAAGCTTTTTCTCGGTCTGACCGATTGCCGGGGACGCGTGTTGCAGAAAGACACGCCAAAACTTGCCGCAAGCAAGAAAACTATTGAAACCGTGTTCACCATGCCCGAAGGCGGCCCGGAACGAGTCTCAAGCTACTGGATCACGGCCGTGTGCCGAAACGGAGATCAAATCCTCGGGAAATCCCGTCCCGTTCAGATCCAGCGCAATGATCGTTGGGGAATGCGAAGGCAATTCCAGTTCTCGGTCTGGAGTCGCGGCGGCCCCGAACCCTACATGAAATTGCTCCGCGATGCCGGCTTCAACGCGCTGGGAATGCAGGGCAATCCCGCCACCGAAGACCAGTACGGCATCCGGAGCTACCGCGAAGGTCTCTCCCGCCGGGTCAGCACGTTCAGCGTCGAGATCAAACATCCCACCTGGAAAGAAACGCGCGATTGGATGGAAAAGGCAATTGAGAAAGAACGTCAGAAACAGGGTCCCGCCAGTCGGGCGCGTTGTCTGCTCTCCCTCCAGGAAGAAGGTGGATTCAAAGGCGGGTGGGGACGCCGGTATTACTGGAAAGAAAAAACCGCCCCCCCTGTGGCGCAAAAAATGTTCGCCGGCTATCTCCGAGAGATCTACGAAGGCGATATCAAAACGCTTAACCGGGAATGGAACGTGGATTACGAGGATTTCGACGAAATCCCTCTGCGGAAAGATTATCTCGCCGGCCGCCGGATGAAAAAAGTCAACATCCACGCTGAGGCCTGGGAAGGCGGCAAACAAACCGAACAAAAAGGCGGGGAGCGACCGCCTGAGGACAAAACCGACGTTACAAGCCCGTATCTCGCCCACGCCGCCCCGTACAAGGAAACCTATCATTTTTTCGACTGGTACTACCAGAAGTACTGCGACATGGCAGTGGAGGTTTATCGAAAATATCGGAACCCCGTCCCCCTGACGATCTGCAGCGCGCCGGGCGGATTCTATCCCAAAGTGGACGTCTACAATTTCCGCGGGCAGGGACCGTTCCGCCCGAAAGAACGCGGGCTGCTGGCGAACACGCGTGCCCGACGCCGCTACGGTGACATCCCCGGTTTTGGACTGCACTGGGCGTATTTCGATCTGCGGCCCCTGTGGGAAAGCGTCCTGTTCTCCTCGATCCTCGCCGGCAACACGCATATCGACTACTGGGTCGATATGCCGCTGAGCCTGAACGCCGACCTCACGCACACGCGGGCCTCACAATGGACGTCAGAACTTCGGGAACAGTTGCGTCCCATCGAACCGATCCTTCTCCACAAGCGAATACGTTACACGCCCGGGCTCGGCATCTATGGTGCGGATCGCGAAAGTTACGGTGCCCTCGAAGAAAGCGGTTACATGCCGCGGAGCGTGGGACCGGAAGATTTCGACGAGATTTCGGTGCTTGTCGCCGGGGCCAAAAAGCTGGATCGGCCCGCCGCCGAGAAACTGGTTACGTTCGTGCGAAACGGCGGCTTGCTCATCTCCTCCCCGCAGATTGGTTCCGAATCAGCGCACGGCAATCCGCTCCGGATCTATCCACCGGAAAAAAGCCCCCTCACCGACATCCTCGGGTTCCGCCTCCTCGCTACCAGCCACAAACTTGTCAAAAAACGGAAAGCGCCGACGATCGAACTGAGCATAGAGCACGAGGCCATACCCGTCCAAAACGTCGCCATCAGAAGCCGCGGCCGCGATCGTGTGATGAACATGGAAGACGATATTGAAGTGGTCGCGGAATATGAAAACGGCGATCCGCTTATCCTGACCCGAAAGGTGGGCCGGGGTCGGGTCATACACCTGAACTTCATGCACGACTGGTATCACTGGTGGAATACCTTCTACGAACCGTCGCGCGAGGCGTATCGCAAACTCATCAAGAGCATTCTGGAAGCCGATGGGCGGGTGAAGGCGGAACATTATATCGGATTTCGCTCCGCCGAAAAGACATCGTCGAACAACGGCTGGTGGGGGATGAAAATGGACGGACAGCCGGCACGGGACGAAGCGGTCCCCTGGTGGGCCAGCCAGCTGTATTCGGATCCGTCCGGGCGACGGCGCTACCTGGCCGTGTTCTCCGATCATCGTTCGCCGATTATTACCGCCAAGATCAACTGGGAAGGGGAAAAAGGCGCGGTGTACGGTCTGCTCACCGGTCAGCAAATTACGATGGAGGACGGCGGTTGGACCGCGCAACTGCGCCCGGGAGAAGCCCGGTTGTGGGCCATCGTGCCGGATAAGACCGACGGACTTCAGGTGGAATTACCCGCCGGAATCTCTGGAGCCGGTCCCCTTGAAATCGAGGTCCGTCCCGCCACAGAAAAGTCAGAGGCTATCAGCGGATGTATGGTGGACGTTTACGGTCCATCCGGCGAAAGGCTTAAGTCCAAATCCCTCCTGAACGGACAGGTTCCTCCCGAGGGGACGACGCTCCGAATTCCGTTTGCGGACAACGATCCGGCCGGCAAGTATTGCCTGCGGGTGACCGAAAGTCTGACGCGGAAAACGCAGCAGCTGACTATTAGATTTCAGCCCGGGAATTCGCCCGCACGAAGCACCCTGTGTCCTTTCCCACCGCGGGCCGATGATTTGTGGCAAAGTCAGGAGATGGATCACGAGGATTTTCTGGACGCATTCCGGCGGCTTCGCGAGATTTATCTGGGGAGCTACGAAGGGCTTGAGACCCGGTATATGCTCAGTTACTACCTGCATGTCCCGTTCCGCCCCGACAATCGTCACGGGATTGTTCGCGATTTGCATCGCACCAGCTGGGAAATGCACCTGAAAGTATTTGCGGAAGCCCTGAGGGCAGGGGAGAAGTTCTATCTGCTGGCAGAAGATCTGAACATCGATCCGCATTCCGGTCTCAGGATCGATCCGCTGGCGGGCGCCGATCCGCAGCGTTTCATCGAACGTCTTGAAAAACAAAACGGAGCCGAAAGAGAGACCCGGATTATTGACGGCATTCATTTCAGGATAATTCGGATTGGCGAGGGCGCCCTCATCGTAGGTCAGATCAGCAATGACAGGAACATTTATACCCCTTCAGATTATCAGAAATGGCACGAAAGCTTAAAATCCGCCTTCCAAAAACTGGGACAATAATTGCGCAAGGATGGGCCAATGAGTGCTTTGCACTGGATTATTTAGCCAAATACTTGATTCTGCCCAAAGCACTTCCTAAACTGGGGAATGGAGTTTGGTACCTGCAGCGCTTCGGAGACAGATTTTACGTGAACACGAAAATTCTCGTGGCTATTTTAGTCGCTGGATCATTCCTGCGGGGTTATCTTGTTGTAACGGCGGCGGGAACCAATAATGACGCCTACAAATATATTCGCACCGCTGAAATGATGTCTCAGAAGGGACTTATGGCGGGAATGAAGGGGGATTATTTTTGGCCGTATTATCCCGTCAACCGCCAACTACCGATGTACCCTTTCCTTGGGTCTCTGCTAAATGTTGCAGTGGGCAATATGATGCTCTCTCTGCGGCTCATCAGCGCCATTGCCGGGATAGCACTCATATGGCTGACTTATGCGATCGCCCGCGAGCTATTCGAGCGCGATGACATTGCGCTACTTTCTGCCGCTCTTGTGGCTTTCCACCCGGAATTCACCCGCGCATCGGCAGCGGTTTACCGCGAGGTCCTGATGGCGGCATTAATTGCCTTCTCATTATTATTGGTCCTGTGGGCCATAAAAAAACCACACGCGAGGGTCCTTTGTCCTGCTCTTGCAGGATTAAGTTTGTTCGCGGCATTTATGACGCGACCTGAAGGTGTCGCGGCCGCCCTCGCGGGGGGACTCACTGTTTTGTTGCTGCGGAAAAATTTAGCCTGGAAAAAACGCATTGTTATCTGCGGGATAATGACACTTTTTTTCTTCGCGCTGGAGGTTCCATATATCTGGTGGCTCAAGCGGGAAACGGGCCGCTGGATGGTCACCCAGTGGCAGGTACAGAACAAAATGACAAGACATGAAGCTGCCACCCGCTTTCTCCTGAATGAACGGGAAGATGATGGGATTCATTGATTGCATTTTCCAGCACCTTAGCAAGCTTTACGACGCTTTCGATATAATCTTACTGCCAGGGATGATATATTTGCTCGCCCGGGGACGCCAGCATCTGAAAGGAATCCGTTTTGGCATTATCGTTGCCCTGTTGTTTATGGGTATCCACATCGGCATGTGTGGATATGGTGCGACCGGGTGGATCCAAGAACGTTATTACCGACCACTTGTGCCTTTGGCGGCAATGTTGGCAGCATTGGGATATTATTGTCTCGCCAAAGACATCAAAAAGAAACCCGTATTAATTATCCTGGGAACTCTGACCCTGGCGGCTTGTCTTGTGGATATGCTTAACAAGCCAATTCGGGAACATCGTGCGCCACAAACGCAAGCGGGGCATTGGCTGCGAAAACACGATCCAGATTACCGAGGTTTTGTTATTTCAAATTATTCCCAACCTGTGCTTTACGCCGATATGAAATACTTTGACCCAAGACGCAACGAAAAGCTTTTCCACGAGTTAAGTCGACGTGGCGCACCTCTAAAATACGTCATACTTGACGGGGATGAAGAAGGGAAATGGTATACTCGTCATGTACGTGACAACAGTTGGGAGTTAATATACAAAACCAAGGAGCGCAATATCCGCATCTACGAAAATCCGGCGGCGACGCGGGAAGAAAAACCATCTTAGTTCCCTGCCTGGTGGTCCGTTTCACCAGAACCATAGGGATGTAATAAAGACAAGGACAGTATATAATTACATTTTGTAATTTTCTCCTGTAGAAAAATCCAAGACATCTTGCTTTATGCAACTGAAAGAACAGTCCAACATCGGTAAGGCAGCCGTTTGTTTGATCGATGTTCTGGTCATCTACGCTGCATATCGCATCGCGTACGTAGTTTTTGCGCAACACCACATAGCTCGTTATGATGCGCAACCTCCGCCTCCCGCCCGTTATATATGGCTGGTATTCATATTCATTCCGCTGGTCTGCGCCCTCTTGTATCACTATAACCTGCTGGAGATCGTCCGCTCGCGACATTCAAAACAGGTTATTATACGGGTCACAAAAACCTTTCTTCTGGTGGGCATAGCTCTCAGTGGAATGATTTTCATTACAAAGGCTAAATATTATAGCCGCCTGCTTTTTGGCACCCATGTCTTGCTTGCTTACTTTCTGGTGCTCATTGAAAAAACAATTTTTAACTACCTGGGCCGTAAAGGGATTCTTTATTTGGGGGCTGTCCGGCACGCATTAGTCGTAGGAGAAGGGCCAAAAGCCGAACGCATAAGAGGCATTATTGAGAAAGATCCCGGCCTTAAACTGGACAAAAGTGCCGCTTTCCCTGCTTCTGTTAGCTTCGATACATTCAAAAACTATCTGCTTCAGAACCCCATAGACGAGATCTATTTTGTCTTGCCTCGGAGCAAGACATTGAAATTTACAATCGATCCCTTCTTGAAATTCTGCGAAAGGATAGGAGTGCCGGCTAAAGTTGTTGTAAATATGTCGGACCAACTCAAATACTTTGAAACGAGCTTAACTTCGGTTGAGGATATGCCTGCTGTCGTTGTCCACCCCCCGCACCTTGACCCGGACCGGGCAATGATCAAACGCCTGATGGACATTGCGGGCTCACTTATGGGCCTGACGATAACCGCTTTAGTTATGCCTGTGATAGCCATAATGATCAAACTGGACAGCGAGGGTCCGGTTTTCTACCACCAGAGGCGCGTCGGGCAGAACGGACGCCTATTCCGCATTCATAAGTTCCGTTCTATGGTGATTGGGGCAGATGAGATGAAAGCAGAACTGGAAGCTCACAATGAAATGGACGGACCGATTTTCAAGATGCAGGACGATCCACGGATTACCCGGGTAGGAGCGTTTTTGCGCCGGTTCAACATTGACGAGTTCCCTCAGTTCTGGAACGTTTTGAAAGGAGAAATGAGCCTTGTGGGCACCCGGCCTCCGACGCCCGAGGAAGTGGACGAATATGAGTTGTGGCACTACCGTCGTATCAGCATCCGTCCCGGAATAACCGGCATGTGGCAGGTGTCAGGGCGCCAGGAGATCCGTAATTTTCGCAAAATTGTGCAGCTGGATCTGAAATACATCGATGAATGGTCCCTGGGATTGGACTTAAAAATCCTTGGAAGAACGTTTTTCCACTTTCCGCGCGGGGAATAGCAACACATTGTATAAGTCAATCCTCGCGTAGCAGTTATTGCAAAAAAACGGTATGACAATATCTGGAGAATCGTTAAAATCGT
>JAGXLK010000145.1 GCA_018334735.1 Planctomycetota bacterium
TCTCATGGTTTTCGGTTGCAGCGCCTGCACCTGCCTTTGTGCTTGCACCGGCGTTTTCGAGAGTCGTCAGGTTCTTTTCCTTTCGGGGAACGCGATGGGTTACTTTTTCAATTTCAACACTTTCCAGCGAGAGAGCAATTTCCCGGCGCACATTGGCTGGTTTTTTGGCTGTGAAAAAGGCAAGGATTCCCAGCACTACCAGGTGGGCAAAAAGGCTCATACAGAGGAAAGGACTGTTTCTTAGAAATTCGGCAACCGGGTCGGTCGCTTTTTGGATAGCGCTTACCGCAGAATAAGAGTTTTCTTCTTCCATGGCCCCATCGGAGTCAGTTTCATTTGACATACCAGACCCTCCTGGCAGGAATTAATCTACCCCGTCTATATTGTTCGGGGAATTGCTTACGACCCGCTCAGCACATTCCCAATCTTAACCTGTTGCCAGAAATCGGAGCTACGTGGATGTTGGGGTCGACGTACCCTCCGCCCCAACCGGCACGACCTTTCCATCATTGCACACCTTCCCAACTTTTCTACCATGATTGAGTATACTCTGTAGAATGCTATGTGTCAATTTTTTATTTGGTGGGTTGACCGGTCAAATATTTTCCTGTGCGGGGGTTAAAAAACTTCTGCAACGGTTTGTTACTTTGGCAGTTGGGGTTCAGGAATATTTTGTCCCATGCGTTTTTTGAGTTTAGAGTGGGGTTCAGTCACCACCTCTGGGTAGTCGCTGGCGACGTTTTTTGTCTCCTCTTGATCGCCCTGCAGATTGTAAAGACAGGCGGGCTGAGAGGCATTTTCTTCTGATGTTGGTTGGAAGTAGTGCCACTCGAAATTATGCACGGCGCCGAACGGGCCGAATTCAATGTACAGGTCATCGTGATTTGTTTCGGCAGGCTCTGCAGCCACTCGCCAGAAGCTATCACCATCCATTTCGGGCGTTTCCTGCACGTCCAGCATATCAACAAAACCCGGTGCCAGATCAGTTGCGCTTACAAGAGAATCAACTCTTGTACCGGCGAGAGAGCTATCGGGATGACGAACAATCAGAGGCATGTGCGACACCCGGGAATCGAGTTGAGCCGGGTTCTTCTGCACATAGCCATCTTCCCCGAGATGCGTGCCGTGGTCGGTTGTGAAAACAATTATGGTATCCTCAGCGAGCCCGAGTTCGTCAACCCGATCGAGGAGACGGCCGATCCACATGTCAACAAAGGAGACTTCCGCCGCATAAAGGGCTTTTAGAACGGGAAGATCGCGTTCTTTTATATCGTCGCCATTGACGCCATATCCGAACAGCGTGCGTTCAAATGGATAATCTTGACGGTACATCTGCTGGAAACGAAAGGGGGCATCCCACGGCTCATGCGGGTCAAAGGTATCGACCCAGAGCATGAAAGGACTTTCATTAGCATTGTGCTCCAGCCACCGTCCGGCTTCCTGGAAAGTTTGAGCGCAGAAATAGTCCTCTTCGTGTTGCCGGTCACATGTGTTCATCATGTACTGCCGTGTCATTTCGTCGTAATTTTCATTCCAGAGATGATCCGGGATGTGATCGTGAGGATCGAATTCGTTTTTCGGTCCAGATATCCACGGGTCGAACTCCTGTCCCCGTATCCAGCGCCACGAGTCGAATCCCTGGTGAAAATTCTGGCCGGGTTTGAAATAATGGTAAGTATCGGTGACGAAACCCGTTCGGAATCCCGCATCTCTCAGAATAACTGGCAGAGGCAGGTCGTCCTGCCGAAGAGGCGTCCATCCGCCGTGAATTTCTCGGGGAATGATGCTATTGCCGGTAAAGAAAACTCGGCGGGCAGGAATCGTAGGCAGCCCGTCGGCATAACAGTTTTCGAAGACAACTCCTTGTTGCGCCATTTGATCCAGCGACGGTGTTTTAATCCAGTCATTACCGTAACAGCCGAGGTGATCGGCTCTGAAAGTGTCGGCAACGATGACGATCAGATTGTAACGCATGATCTTCTCTTTCCGGGTTTTTAGCCCGTGAGGAAAAAGGGGAACGGATAGAACAGTTCGGGCGAACTCAAGTTCTTTACAAGTGGGAGTCCGGCCGGAATTTACCCCGTGACGGTAATCGAGATGAGATTTTGAATCAACACAAATTACAACGAGTTCATTTTGATCAAACAAAGTTGGATTTGACCCGCAGGCGCAGGTGTCATACTATAGCGGCGCGTTTTTGAAAAGCTGAAACAGCTGTCTGCATATCATTGACATTTGTAATGTTCGGGAAAACTGGTCCATGATCCCTGCGGATAAGGTTGATTGCGGACGAGTTGCTGGAAGCCTTTCTGATCGGTGATCTCGGGAAGCGGAGATGAGAAATGAGTAAAACAGAGAAGAATTCCGATGAAAACTTGACCGGAGACAATAATCTGGTTGCGATGGCAATCGGTGCTCACCCGGACGATATTGAGTTTATGATGGCCGGGACACTTTTGTTACTGAAGCAGGCAGGAGCCCAAATACACGTGTGGAACCTTGCCACGGGGAATTGTGGGACGGCCGTTCATTCTCACAAAGAAATTGTGAGGTTGCGTTGGGAAGAAGCGCGCGATTCTGCAAGGGTGGCGGGAGCCAGGATATATCCTCCTATTGCCGATGATCTCAAACTCTTCTACGATGAAGCATCTCTTCAAACAGTGGCTGCACGTATTCGGCAGGTGAAGCCCAATATATTGTTGTGTCCTTCGCCGCAGGATTACATGGAGGACCATCAAAATGCCTGCCGCCTGGCTGTTACAGGCGCTTTTGCGCGCGGCATGCGCAATTTCCCGACCAGCCCGGCTGTTGAAGTGTGGACGGGTGACACTGTCATTTACCACGCTTTGCCTTACGGGCTGCGCGATGGTTTGCGCCGGCGCGTTCGGGCGGGAAGCTACGTTGGCGTGGGAACGGTGATGGATGTTAAGCGGAAAATGTTGTCCCAACACCGAACACAGAAAGAATGGCTCGATGCGAGCCAGGGATTGGATGCATACCTTACAACGATGGAAGATATGTGCGCGGAGATTGCCGAGCAGGCCGGTCGGTTTGAATATGCGGAAGGGTGGCGGCGTCATTCACACCTGGGATTTGCTTCACGTGAAAGCGATCCACTGGCCGAGCTGCTCGGCGACAGTTACTGGAAAGATCCGGAATACGAGAAATCACTCGACTGACAGAAATTTCTCAACACACTACGGCAAATACGATTTTCACAATCTGAGTGAAAGGAAGGGAACGTTTATGGCAAGACCAATCAGCAAAGTGGCTCCACAGTGGTGGGACTATACCACTCTTGATCAACAGATTATCGACGATGCAGCAAATCTCAAAGCGGAAGATCTTTTGGGACTCTCACGGCCCGGTTTTGAAGTCGTATTTTACGATACCCTCGAGGATTTTTATCTGGCTGAAGCGCTTGAATATATCGATGCCTGGCGCCAGGCATCGCCCGACGAACCAGCCGGTATTTGCGGTCCGATTGGGCCGACAGAGCAGCTGCCGCTGGTGGCCAGACTTGTAAACGAACTCGAGATCGAGCTGGAAAGTGCTCATTTCTGGGGGATGGATGAATGGGTCGAAGACGGACAACCGGTTCCCACATCCCATCCTTTGTCGTTTGCAAAAGCGGATATGGAACTGTGTTTCGGCCGTATTGATGATAAACTGGCGATGCCGGAGGCGAACCTGCATTTTCCAACCGGAGATCTGGAGGCGTACAGCCGCAGTTTTGATGAGGCCCGTTGTGTGGTAATGCAGGGAGGGCAGGGAGAGGTGAAACATTGGGCTTTCAACGATCCTCTTCCGCGTGTAGAGCCTCATGAGGAAAAACCTCCTGCTCCCGAAAAATATCGCGAGTTGAAGACGCGAATTGTTGATTTGCATCCTATGACGGTTATTCAAAATGCTCGGACGTCAGGAGGGGGAAATGTTTCGCTCGTGCCGACTCAGGCGGCGACAGTTGGTCCCGTAGAGACTTGGAAGGCGGAAAAGGTGTCAATCTGGCAGGCGGGGACTCATGACAATCCCTTCGGAATGCGCCTGACAACACTTATGATTTCGAAGCATCTGGCCGACTCAGCTGTTCCCATGTCACTGCTGGCAGATCATCCCAACGTTCAATTTAATTTTTATCGCCCGGGAATTGGCACAGTGGAAGCGGAGATGCATTAGTGATCGTGACAGGGTAGCTGACCGTTAGCCCGGATATTTCAAGCCTCGCCAGTGCCGTAGATGCGCGGAAGGCAAAGGCAGGAGTGTTCTTACACTTCAAGAACAGCCTCACAGAGCAGATACGGTGCTGGCGACGCTCCCGGAGGGTGCATCCTTTCTGTTGAGCCGTACACCCTGTGCCCATGAGAAATGTCGAAAAACTGCACCTAAGTCGCTCTCATCCGTGTCGTTATAACAATTATGCCGTTGGATTTATGAAATATCCGGGTTAGGATCCGAGGAAACTTACCACACGGTGGAAGAAACGTGTCAGGGTGCCTTCATTTTCGGGCGGAGTAATCTCATCCCCATCGTTTTCCGATACGTATTCAACGATTTCCCGCATTTGACGAATTTGTTTGAACTCGCCGCTGTCCAACCACATGCCGTGGCATCCCGTGCATACATCGACTTTCACCTCTGTTTCCGGATAATTAAAGGAATACAGAGGCGTCTCACAGCGGGGGCAGAATCTCTCGGTTTGTTGGGCCTTACTCGGGATCTCTAAATCCTTCTCGGCCTCTTCGATGACCTGTTCCAATTCCCCTCCATCAAACCAGATCCCATGGCATTTCGTACAGTGATCGAGCACAACACCCGTCATTTCCAGAACGATCTCCCGTAAAGTAGGTTCCCCACAATGCGGGCATGGCATCGTAGCCGTTTCCAGGTCGGTGAGGAAGTCGTCAAGATATTCTTCCGACTCAACGTCTTCAAGTCCAAGTTTTTCAAGCTCCCCCTGTCTCAACGATTCGTGCCAGGCTCGTATTCTCGGGAACTCTCCATCGTCAAGCCACATCCCGCGGCAATTTTCGCATACTTCCACTGTTATATCTGTGTGGGGAAAATGCAATGAAAATAGCTGTCCGCCACATCGCGGGCAATTAAGAGCGGTTTC
This sequence comes from Planctomycetota bacterium, assembly GCA_018334735.1. Next base: position 5,114 of record JAGXLK010000145.1, read on the forward strand.
TTCACCTTCTTGGGGCACCGAGATTGCCGTTTCCGGCATCTTTAAAGCCTGTTCCAATTCGCCGCCATCAAACCAAAGTCCCCAGCAGGTCGGGCACCGGTCAATCATTACATTACTTTGAGAAAGTTCCAATTCCTCAAGTTCAATATTTTTGCATTTTGAGCAACGCATCTGATTAAACCTCTCTCAGCCAAACCACCCCCCGCAACAAAGTCTACTTGCATCAGGCCGGTTTTTCAACTGTCTTTAAGGTTCTTTTGCCCATCTGCTTATACATGCCGGTCCCGGCTGGATGAGCTTCGTTTACCAATGAATATTGGAAAATATCGCGAGCAGGGAACCCACAAACCATACAACAATGAGCGCGATGAGTTTTTGGGTTTTGCTGCCTTTGACTTTCGATTCTCCGGATTTTGGGAAAAACACGCGGCTCATCTGAACACACAGAAGCAGGAGAATGCATCCGATATAAAGAGAAATTCCATGAATTTTGAATCCGGCCTCTGCCAGCGGTGGGAAGATACCTGCATGGGCGAACCTAACCGCTTCAGTTAATTTCACTGCAATCATTCGGTTTGCTCCCCTCTTTTCAAAAAAATACAGATAACAAATTGGCAATAAAACGGCGGATGTGATTTTAAGACGCTGCAATCAATGAGGTTTCCTGCAATGCGATTAAAAATCAGCTTGAAACCGAGAAGAAGGATTTTCTTATCATGCAAAGTCCGTGGAAGACCAGCAGTTGAACTGACCCTCCAACGCCGAAATTGTTATGATATCCTATTTCGGTGACCATATCTTCCGCATATACAATATAACAGGCGTCACGCTTTGTGTCCACAAACCGCACATGGATTTGGGCAGCGCATTTAGAACGAGACGCTTCCGATAACAACAACGTCAATCTTTTTTTTGCCGTCCTCTTCTTTGGTAATTGGGAAAGCCGCTTCGATCGAATCTATTTGTTCCCGAGTGAGTAATTCTTCAAGCTCTTCCCAGGGCGGCATCCCGTTTTCACCACTCTCCGTCCATTCTACTCGCACAACTTTGAGCATTCCCTCGGCCATTGTTGGTCTCCTTCCGCTAAATCCCAAAGCTCTCGAACCGAATTGTTGCAACGCGCAAAAAGGGAAGGCCATACAATTCGACATAGATTTATTATGGCACCGAAAAGAACTGGTTTCAATCCAGTGGTTTCCGATTCTATGATCGAACAGGGGTTTCTTTTTATGAAAAGAGTTCTTCCCGCAGTTTGCCCAGCTGGTTGGTTTCGCGGATCA
>JAGXLK010000146.1 GCA_018334735.1 Planctomycetota bacterium
ACGCTCGACCCGACATCCAATCCACAATACAATGTAGACATTGGACACCTCCTGTGCGGTAAAGTAAAAGAAGTTTTGTTTCTGTATTTTAACAAGGAGGTGTCCTTTTTGATTCGACAGCTTTGCACATCAAGAACTTTTCGGCGCCTCGCACATTTCTGTGCTTCGAGGCAGGGGAACTTATCGACTCCAGTTCTGCCCCGACTTTCATTTATACCACGTACATCCGTAAGATGCAGGCTAGTGGTCCGTTCCATTCGCGACTCGGGTGCCATCTCAAGCAGTTCCACGGTTCTGAAACAGCGAAACGACCTTCCCCGCAAATCCCTCGCGGATTTCAACCACTTGACAGAATAATGCCCAAAAACGGTACAATATAAACTGTAAGTAGCGTTGCTGGAAGGTTGAATATTCGGTACAGGGGTTCCTTACATCTGGAAGAAACGTTTATGGACCACACAGTTCTGCCAATGGATTTCTTCCGTGCCTTGACGAGTCATTTCCACCCTTTCCTGCTGGCGGCGCTGGTATTGCCGGTCCTGGCGCACTCGGGCAAAGCCCGCGAAAAACCTGATTACAACTACCGCTATTCCTGGCGGGAAGAAGCGGTCGGATCCGAAAATGTCTCCCTGCTGCTCCATTTCGGCCCTACCCATCGCGATGTCAGCCCACGGGTCAAAGAACAAATTAAGAACTGGGAAAAATCGAAAGAAGTCGAGGACAAAGGAAGAGAAATCGGGAAAATGCTCGATGCCGATGCGGACGAGCACGAGCTGGGCGTACCCAAAATGGCCGATCCGGACGCCGAGAAGAAAAGCTGGAGACCAAAACCCATCGACCTATCCGCCCTCGGACGGAATCAGATTCAGGACTACAGTTTGAACCGCCGCGTCTTCACGCTCGGGGAAGGCGTTGCCATCACAGAAAACGGAAAATTTGGCACGGCTCTGCGCTGCAACGGCAAGGGCCGCATGGTCTGCACCGGGATCAAGTACCGTCCACCGGAAGACTACCCCTTCGAATACCAGAATGACATGAGGAGCAAGGGCGGCGTCTCGATGTGGCTGAAGGTCGAGCGCTATCCCGAGAAGACGAGTTGCATCCTGCATGCGATGGCTACTGATGACCCGGCGAACATGGAAGAGCGCACCTCGGCCGGGAAAGTGCTACTGCACCCTGATGGGAGGGTTGAACTCCGTTTGCGCCACCGCCACGGCCACTGCCGGTGGCAGTCCATGACCGGCGGCAAAAAAGCAATGAAGGAATATCTCAGCACCCCGGCCTCCGACATCATATCGAAACAGCCTATCCCCACCGGAGAGTGGGTCTGGATAAGGGCTTACAACAACGAACCAATTGTCCAGGGTCCCAACTGTTTCCGGGTGGGACTGGCCATAAACAATGTCAAGCAGGACTCGTTGGTCTCGCCCCGGGGCGTCCGCTACTCCTTCCCTGGGGTCGATAGCGGCAGCATAATCATCGGTGACAGCCGCGAGGGCGGCCAGGGCTTCGAGGGGTTGATCGACGAGGTGATGATCGCCAACGCCGAGATTGAATACTATCCCACCCCATCCCAGCAGTGGCGGGATCTGGAGAGCGAACGGAAAGTATCTTTTGGCAAACCGCATTTTTTCCGCAGCGGAGCCGTCTTCCACGCCCCGCTGGGAAAAACCCGGAACTACACTTTTCACCGTGGCGCCGCGCGAGCGGTCGATTTCAAGGCCGGCGCCGATTTCGAACGACTGATCGTCCCGGGAGTGCGCGGACACGGCTGGCACGTCGAACCGTGCACGGCATTCCCGCGTTTGAGTCTGAAGGGAATGAGCCCGAGGGAAGGGAGTGTCGAGTTCTGGTTCCGCCCGGTTAACTTCGACAACTACACACGTGTAAGACGAAACAAGAAAACCGGCAAGCTCTCGCACTACCGCCCTCTTCTCAGCGGTATCAGGTTCTACGGAGCCAGAAAAGGGAAAAAAGAAAAGAAGCTTTTCCTGGAACTTCATATTCCTCGGGGTCGATTCAGGCGCGCCCCCCTTATCCATCCCAACGACTGGTTCCACATCGTCATCAGGTGGAAAGATGGCAAAGCAACCGCATACCTGAACGGAAAAGAATGGAAAGGGAAAGTCCGGGTGGCGGAAGAAATCGAAGAGCTGGAACCCGGCACGATGGAAGTGGGAATCACAGACAAAGTACTGGTCAAACGCGGTCGTCCTCCGCGCATTGACATCGACGAAGTGGCGGCCTATAACTACGCCCTTCACGAGAGGGAGATCCGACACGCTTACGAGCGGTGGAAAAAGGATGCCGGGCCGCTGCAATTCTTCTCGATCAAAAGCAGCCCCCGCTGGCGAATCGGCGAGCTGGACGTCAAACTCACCACCAAATTCCCACCCGGTAAGAAACCCGGCAGAGCCATAGTATCGGTTCTGACCCCCGACGGCGATGTTCTGTTCAAGCCCACTGAGAAAGATATCACCTCGGGCGAGGCGGAATTCAAATTCAGGGCCGGAAGACAGTTCCCGCAGGCCGATTACACAGCGCGCGTCAAAATCGCCGACCTCCAGGGACGGCAGGTAGTTGACGGGAAAGCCAAAGTCGATGTCACGCCACCGGACATGTACAGCGAGACCGCCGGGATCCTCGACACCCCTCCACCCCCCTGGACGCCCATCGAGTTTGAGAATCGCCGCATCAAAACTCGCATGACGGAGTACGTTCTGGGAAAAAACGGGCTGCCGGAAAAGATCATCAACAGCGGTGAGAACCTGCTCTCACGCCCGGTCTATCTGGAGGAAAACGGGCACCCCATGAAGGCGGACCGCTTCAAACGGGTCGAATCCAGTCCCACCGCCGCCGTGTGGGAGACCACTTTCCGGGGCAACACTTGTGACGTGTACGCCCGCTGGGACTGCGATTACGACGGATGCGTAAAATGGAGCTTGTTGCCGCAACCGAAAAAGGACACCGTAGCCCCCCTCAGGCTTGTCTTCCCGCTGAACACCGAGCGGGCAAAACGTTACATGCAGAATATGGCTCGAGCCCGCGGCGCACGCACCGGCGTTGTGCCAGAGAAAAATGGGATGGTCTTCGATACCCGCGTCTACGCCTGGCAGAAGCTGAAACACAGAGCCCGCCGTCGGAGCAAGATCGAGGCCCCACCGCTGGAGAAGTTTCGCGGCTACGCGTTCGCCAATACGCTCGATTTCCACGATCTCAACCGGGGACTCTACTGGTTTGCCGATAACGCAATTGGCTGGTGGCAATCCGACACAAAACCGGCCCAGACGATCGAGAAGAAAGGCGATGAGGTCCTTATCCGCCTCAACCTGATAGCCGAACCTGTCCCGGCAAAGAAACTCTTGAGCAAAAATATCGGCCCCCGCTGGGCGCCCTCGATTCCTCGCGTGAAGAAGGCTGAACGGAATCTCGAGCCCCATGTGCGCCCGATCGTTTTCGGGGTGTTGCCTCATCCGGCCCGCCCCTTCTCCGATCATCACCGGTTGATGGATCGCGCCACCCGACAGGAAAGCGAAGACTACTGCTCGGTCTACGGGACGACGTTCATGACCTGGCCCTTGCCGGACCGCGGTCACGGCCATCGCGTCTGGCCGATAAAGGGCAGCTACGACCGTGCCGAGGAAGCGCGGAAGGCCAAAGAGGGAGTCGGTTTGTGGGGGAGTCTGATTATGTACCATGGCTGGTGGTTCATGGGGTTCCGGGGCGGCGGTCCCGATTACTGGGAGATGTACTCGGGCCACCCGACTTTCACCCCTGATCTGGTTGATCACCTCTGCTGGGAGTGGGACCAATGGGTCAAACGCGGCTGCTATCAGGGTTGGTATGCCGACGAGGATTACACCGACCGCCTGAAGAACGTAGAGGCGGGTCTGGCCGTGCGGCTCCCGAACGGCAAAGTACAGCCCGGCGAACCGTATTGGGGCAAACGGGCTTTCACCAAACGTTCCCGAAACATATCTCACCAGTATGACGAGGGACCCGCGTACGTCACGCACTGTTCGGTGATCCACAGCTTCCATTACTCTCATTTAGTTTTCGCCGATTCCTACCTGCACGGGGAAGGCAGAGGCGGGATGATCGGCGGACATCGAGCACGAGGTTTTGTGCGCTCGGTGCCGCTTCAACGGGTCGAGACGCTTCAGAACGCCCGGCTCTGGGGCATAACACCGGCGTGGTACGCCTGCATCTGGGAGCATGGCAAAGAAACTTCCCACAAGAGATGGGCCTGGCGCATGGCACGGGGCTGCAACTCGGTCCTCGCCCATTTTGAATGCTATGTGCCGTTCTGCGAAACAAGCGGAGTATTCAAGAAATACTGGCGCGACGTCATCGAGTGGGGAGCCATGGACCCGCAGGAGGTACCGTTCATCCCCTACTGGAATACCGGACCCTATCTGGAAGTCGATGGAATGCGTAAGGAGGCCCTCGTATCTTTCTACAAAGCCGACGGACGGATCCTGCTCATCGCTTCGAACCGCACGCAGGAACCGAAAAATATCCGCGTGAAACTCGACCTCAAGGCGCTCGGGCTCCCCGAGGATATCTCAGTCAAACGGTACGACAGGAGCTACCCACCCAGAAAAGGAAAAGATTTCTTGAGCGATGAAGAAGTCAAAAAACGACGAAAAGAAGTCAAGCAAGATCTGATGGGAGGTGACGTCACGGAGGACGAAAGATTGGGGCTCGGGGAGAAAAACGTTGAAGATCTCTTCAAAGACGAAACACCCGAAGAAAGGGAAGAAAAAAGGAAAAAGGCACAAAAACCAAGAGTGGAAGGCGAAAACGTGCTGGTGTTGCCCACCCGCCCCGAAGATTTCAGCCTCGTCTCCGTCGAATAACCCGCATCCGTGGGTACGTGTTCAGCCTGAAAATACCACCACAGGGATCGTTGCGAGTCCATCATAACACGGACAAAGCAATATCATCGTTTTGTCCACCCAAAAGCGAGATGGCTGCGGAAAACCACCCTGTACACATGCCCCGGTCTGAAGGGGCAACGGACAAAAGGTGACTGAAGCCGTACGGCCGTATTCTCGTAATAACCGGCCATATGCTCCATCGACACAGGGTGGTGGTGACGAAAAAAGCATACCTGAGAAGACTTATGCGCACCCTGTTCTATTTTTGCCGGACCGCATGACCGCCTGATTCCCATTTGCGACAACTGGTCTTCCAGAAGATGTCCTTACTGGAGCAGTTTTTGAACCTCTTCCGGAAAATCGATTTCATACACGAAGACCAGTTGCGTCAGTGCTGCGCGGCGCCGGCAATCTTCCCTGAAGGCAAACCAGCGCTCACGCATTCTCTTATCAGAATTCGTAATGTCGCGAAAACGACGAAAAGCCCCTCCCCCCTGAATGGCATTTAACAAACGATCGCGGGGGACAGGATTTTCAATTGTGCGGGCAAATTTTTCCATAAATCTCCAGCTTTTCTGCGACGGTCCCTGCTCGATATATTCCCAGCCCTCGGGCAAAGCCCCGGTTTGGTGCAGACGCTGTTTTTCCTCGTCCGTGAATCCGGGGGAGTCGATTTCACCGACAAGATCCGGCGGCATATGGCGCACAATCAGCCCATTTTCTAAATTCAACAACCCGATCATTTCGCCACCCTCTTCCAGATCGAACATGCAAGAGGCTATTTCTTCCAGATCATACGTCACGCCCCGGGAGGAGGTCACTTCTCCCGGCATTTCGGGCTCGAAGGATTGCTCGTCAGCCACTCGATCTCCAGGCGGATGTTCCATGTAGTGCTCTTCGCAGATCAAAACCAGTTTCTGCAGCAACGGTCCATTATCGGTAACACACACCCGCTGCTCTTCATCGATCAAAAAATACACCTTGCCATCATCCCAGCCATAAAGCCTGCGTTCAGGTTCCATGAGATAGTTTTCCCTTTTGAAACAGCCGTGGTCTATCATTGCCTATTCTTACGCAAACTTTCGCCAACGGCAAACCGTAAAGCCGCCTCAAGGAATTTGCGATGTCGGTCTTTTGGGTACCCGGAAGCCGGATATTCCCCGAAAATCTGACTCTGTCATCGGACGGGGCGCAAATTCCTTAATTCTCTTTCCGAACAGAATGCTGGATTCAGCCATCCCGGATCCCGTTCCCTATCCTGGGAACGCTGAAGTCCCTCGGAACTGAACCGTTGACAGGTAAGATGCCCGTCATACTGAACGGACCAACGCCTCGCAGACTGGACTTCAGCCGGAGGCTGGAGTTCAGAACGCGGCTCATAAACCGACAGATCTCCCGGAACCCGCATTTCTCACGAACCTAAAGAGATAATTATTATAAACGGCATCCCAAAAAGACTTTGCACTATATTTCGCATCTGATCTCA
>JAGXLK010000147.1 GCA_018334735.1 Planctomycetota bacterium
TACCAGCAGGAAAAACCCGGTGAGAAAACGTCGCTCATGCTGACACGATGGCAAATTCAGGATTCATAGACGGTTCGATTTTGACCGAGGATCCGCTATCGCACGTCAGGTTTCGCCGAGAAAGAGCCGATTGGCATTTCTGGTTGTCAGACGAGCCATTTCTTCAGGTGCGGTTTGCCGTATATCCGCGAGGGCGTCCAGCACGTGTGCGATGAAAGCGGGTTCATTTCGACCGGCTTTGACCTGATGGGGAGAGAGATATGGGCAGTCAGTTTCGAGGAGCAGACGCTCGCCGGGAGCCTGGGCAACGGCGGCTTTGATCTTTTTATGTCCGGGACGGGTAATGATTCCGCCCAGCGCTATGTGGAAGCCGAGTTCGAAATAACGGGCAGCGATCTGTGATGAACCGTCGAAACAATGTCTGACTCCGTGAAGGGATTTGCCTTCTTCCTCAAGAATCTGCAGCACCTGTTCATCGGCTTTTCGCGCATGAATTATCAGGGGTTTCCCGATTTCCAAAGACAGCTTAATATGGCGTCGGAACATGTTTTTCTGCGAATCCGGATCGCAGTAATCCCGGTAGAAATCGAGGCCCGTTTCGCCGATGGCAACGATTTCTCTGTGTTGGGCGAAATGTGCAATTCGTTCGAAATCGTTGGGGGCCGATTCGCAACAGTAGTTGGGGTGGAGCCCCGCGGCAGCATATATTCGCTGGGGGAACTGTCGCGCGAGTTGAATACAATCCCGGGTTGAATCGTGGGTGGTCCCGACACAGATCAATTTTTCTACACCTTTTTCACCGGCCCTCTGCAACACTTCTTTTAAATCGCTTTGGAATTCGGGCAGGTCGAGGTGGGTGTGGGTATCGAAAAGTTCCATTGTCGTTTTCCTTTATCGGGGCAAATTCGGACCCGAGAACGGTAGGACGCTTGCAAAACTGACGCCATGCACATATTGTATCATACAGATGGTTGTTTCTTCAGTTTTACCTGTTATGGCCCGCCAGAGAAAGAAGACTTTCTTTCGCCTTTTTCAACCGGTTATAATTTTCGTAGTGGGCGTGTATCTAAATTGGGAGTATGTCGAATGCCGCAACTCCGACGAGATCCTGTTGGTGGACGCTGGGTGATTGTTGCGGGAGATCGCGCGGCACGTCCCCGGGATTTTCCGGCCCCACGCCGGGAAATAAAAGGGGGCTTTTGTCCCTTCTGTGAAGGGAATGAGGATAGTACGCCTGATGAAGTTTATGCCGTTCGCAATGGCGACTCAAAGGCGAACGGGCCGGGCTGGCAAGTGAGGGTCGTGCCCAACAAATATCCGGCGCTTCGGTCCGATGGTGTGCGGGAGGAAGGCGCGATGGGTGTTTACAACACGATGACGGGCATAGGACAGCACGAAGTATTCATAGAAAGTCCCGGCCATGTGACCAGTTTCAGCGAACTCACCCCCGATATTGCCGTGCAAGTTGTTCGCACCTACCAGCAGAGGATGCGAGCAATGAAACAGGATGGCCGGATGGTTTACGCGTTGATTTTCAAAAACGTTGGCGAAAGCGCCGGTGCATCGCTGGAACACTTGCACTCGCAGATGATCTGCACCCCCGTGGTTCCCAAAAGAGTTGGGGAAGAAATGGACCGATGCGATGAGTATTATCGGTTTCAGGACGAATGCCTGATCTGCCGGATTATCCAGCAGGAACGCTCGGCTGAAGAGAGAATTGTGATTGATGGAGAGAAGTTTGTAACCCTCACTCCGTATGCGTCCCGTTTCCCGTTTGAAATGTGGATTGTTCCCAAACATCATGAATCCCATTACGAAAAAGAGGACCCGGATTCGATCGAATATTTTGGGCGGATTTTGCACGAGACTGTGAGGCGTTTGGATGCTGTTCTTGACAACCCACCATATAATTATGTGTTGCACAGCGCGCCGTTCACAGTACAGGGACTGGATCATTTCCACTGGCATCTGGAAGTGATTCCCCGGTTGACTCACGTGGCGGGTTTTGAGTGGGGAACGGGTTTTTACATAAACCCGGTTATGCCACGTCAAGCCGCCGGGTGTCTGCGCGAACCTGAATTCGCGAATCAGGTTGCCCGAGCCGAAAAAGGCTCTGTCGAACCAGAGAAGACGGGCTCTGTGGTTAATTGAGGGTTTGTTGCAAATCATCTGAGGTCTTGAGAATATACCCGAGGTAATTTGAATGAAGATTGTAATTGTAGCTTCCGAGGTCGTCCCATACTCAAAAACAGGTGGGCTTGGCGACGTAATAGGCTCCCTTCCCGTTGCCCTTGATGCGTTGGGGGAAGATGTGGCTGTTATCAGTCCGCTTTATCGGCAGGTGCGGCAAAACGCCGAAAAATATGGACTTCAACTGGGAGAAAAATCGGACTCTACAGCCCGTGTGCCTGTGGGTGATCTGTCTCAGCCTGCGGGTGTGGTCCTGGGGCGGTTGCCCGATAGTGGAGTCACGGTTTATTTCCTCGAGAATGATCAGTATTACGATCGCGATGGGCTGTACGTAAATCCGCGCGATGGAAATGATTATCAGGACAACAGCGAACGGTTTGTTTTTCTCTCCCGCGGTGCCCTTGAGATCATCGAAGAACTTGAATTGGAACCGGATGTGATTCACACGCATGACTGGCAGACCGGGCTATTACCGATTTACGTGGAACACCTTTATCAGAATCTTGTGCCGAATACTGCAACGGTATTTACGATTCATAACCTGGCATACCAGGGCCTTTTTTGGCACTGGGATATGAAATTAACGGGCCTACCATGGGAATTATTCAACTGGCAGATGCTGGAATATTACGGGAATCTTTCGTTTCTGAAAGCCGGGCTTGTCGGAGCCGATGTTATTACAACAGTCAGCCGACATTATGCCAATGAAATTCAGACGGAAGAATTTGGTATGGGGATGGAAGGAGTCCTGCGTGATCGATCGGAGAATCTGTTCGGAATCGTAAATGGTATTAACACCTCGGTGTGGGATCCAGAGACGGACGATATGATACCCGCAAACTACACGGCCGATGACCTTACGGGTAAATCGCGCTGCAAAGAAACACTACAGGTAGAATACGATTTGCCGCAAGATTCGGATATCCCATTGATCGGGATGATTGGACGATTGGTCGAGCAAAAAGGTATCGATATTTTGCTTGAGGGCATTCCCGATCTGATGGACCAAGAACTGCAACTGGTGATATTGGGAACAGGGAAAGAGAAATACCACCGTGAGTTGACCGAATTCGTTGGAAAATATCCGCAACAGCTTGGTATTCGCCTCGATTTTGATGAAGAACTGGCTCATCATAGCGAGGCGGGGAGTGATATGTTCTTGATGCCGAGCGAATTCGAACCGTGCGGTCTCAACCAGCTTTACAGTATGATTTACGGAACAGTCCCGATTGTTAGCGCCACAGGCGGCCTGGTTGATACGGTTACGGATTATAATGAACAAACGGTGCGTCAGGAGAGCGCAACAGGCTTTATGTTCAAGCCGAAGGATTCACAAAGTATGGTATCAGCTGTCTCGCGGGCCTGCGATGTTTACAAGAATGAACCGGAGAGTTGGCAGAACCTGATGGAGCGATGCATGGCTCAGGATTGGTCGTGGGAACGGAGTGCGCGCGAGTATGTTGATGTTTACAAGAAAGCACTCGGTTGCAATCAGGATTGACCGGGAAATGATACCACCTCTTACTTGAAAAAACTGCTAAGCTGATTTGTCCGCGGTGGTTATCGGAAAGGGGACAGTATAATCCAATGGCTGAGGGAAAAAGGCATGCGGGTGAAGGGATTGCGAATCTCGAAACCGCCCGTGTGCTTGCTGAAAACCAGGAGGATGTCCTTCGGAAATGGGAAGCGCGAATACGGGATCACTTCACGGGGATTCAGTTAGCTGAGGTGGCACCGGCCGAAACAATTTCCGCGGATATCGCCGCCGTATTCCAGCGACTACTGGATAGGCTCCGTGGAAACCAATCGCCCCAGGAATATGCCAGTTTCCATCACTGGATCTACGACGGCGGGCAGTATGGTATTGAACTGAGCGATATTACCCATGTCCTGCAGAGCCTCAAAAAAGCCGCGAGGGAGGCAATTCGAGAAACAGTTGATGATTTCAGCCGTGCCATGCAGATGGAACTCCAGATAGGTGAAGCGGTCGACGGCATGGTGTTACGTGCAGGAGAACTTTTCCAGGTGGCGCGCCGAGAAGATATGCGCGTGATGCGAGCGCGTTTTGAACAGATCTCCGATGCATGGGAAGTAGAGGAAACATTAACGCGTGCCGAAACATCCGATGAAGTGTTTCGGCTTGCCTGCGAAAAACTCGAAGAATTTTTTCCAGTTTCCGGCTGTCTTGTGAGATTGTATGAAGGCAAAAACAAGTCAAAGGCAGAAGTTAGCGCGGGCAAAGAACTTTGTTCGATTGAGGAGTTGCCAGTGCCGATGGCAGTGGGGCGGCCTCAATACCTGACGAAAGAGGAAATGGATTCCCGGGGTGCAATCGATTTGCTCGAATTGTCCCGCCGACGCGGGGAAGTAATCGTTAGAGATGTCACAGCAGGCAGCGGACTGGAAGCGGATCAGATGACTCTCTTCGGACCTCGGGTGAGCGCTGAACTGGTCAACGGAGACGAACTCTGGCGGGTTGGCATCAAGAGCATTGCATGTGTACCTCTTAGGGCGATCGACCGCGTTGTTGGGGTTTTGCTGATCGCTGCCGGAGAGGAAAAAGCATTCCCAGAGGAACGCCATGCTATGTTAGAAGATCTGGGAGATGTTCTTGGACCGGCGTTTGCACGAGTTGCCCACATGGAGCAGTCGCGCCGAGAAATGACTGAGGCCGAAGTGATTGCACGCATTGGACGTGTGCTGTTGGAAGTGCCGACGCTCGAATTCCTGCTTCTGGCTGTCGTCGAGGCCCTTCAGCAATTTCGCGATTACTGGCACGCATCTGTTTTTCGTGTGGAAACGTTACAAGGAGAAGATGGTCCCAGGCAGGAATGCGTGCTGATGTCGGAAGCAGGGCCCGGAAAAGGGCGGTGGACAGAAGACCGCCGCATCCATTTTGGTGAAGGGGTGGTCGGCCAGGCGGCGCAAAAAGGTCAACAGATTGTCAAATCCGGCAAGAATGCCGATATGGACATTGTTGTAGAAAAAGATGAACGGCGTGTTGTCTCGCCCGGAACATCAGTTGAAGCGGTTCCGGAAGCATCGGAGAACTTCAGTGAAATCGCCGTCCCCATTAAGAGAGGTGATACCGTCATCGGGGTATTCGATTGTGTCTCGCGAGAACCGCACGCTTTCCAGGAAGGGGAACGTAGCGCTCTACAGAATCTGTCCACTCATATAGGTCTTGGACTGCAAAACGTGGAGCTGTTGCAACAACAGCGCAGAACAAGAAGAGAGCTCGAGCGGGTTCATAGCCAGCTATCCAGCATCGTTCGTAACACGGCCGTGGGAATCACAGGGCTGGACAATCAAGGCATATTTACCCACTGGAGCCCGAGCTGCGAAAAACTTCTTGGATATAAGGAAGAAGAAATTGTGGGGAAACGCAAACTTTCCGATCTTTCAGCTGAAGCTGTGGATATGGAGGAACTGCTTGAGAATTGCACCAAACAAGGGGAGATCATCCGAGAAGTCGTTCTCCTCCATAAGGACGGGACACCACTGATCGTTCAAGAAATGATGGAACCGATGGTGGACGAAAATGGGGAGCGGGTTGGCTTTACCGCTTCTTTGCTCGACGTAACGGAAAAAAGACAACATGAGGAAGCCATCCGGCGGGAGAGGAACAATTTGAATCTCGTTGTCGAAGCCATGGGCGCCGGCCTCGCGCTTTTTGACCGAGATTGCCGCCTGAATTGGGCAAACAAAACGCTTCTGGATTGGTTTAATTGTGCAGGGGAGGACGGCGAACCAGAGAACCGAACGCCCTGTGGCCAGGTGTTTGGTTGCTCACAATCTTCGCCCGCAGAGGCTGAGGCCGGTTGCGACTCCAGTTGTCCTCTTGCGGACGCAGTGGAAACCGGGGAACTCGAAACCGGCCTCATTGAGCGCGTGGATCCCGATGGTGTGTGGCACTGTTACATGCAGGTGGCTCGCCCCGTTGAATTTGGGCAAAGCCAGTTCCTCGTGCTGACCCTTGACGTAACCGAACGACGTCGACAAACCGAGCAGGTGCAGCTGATCAATCGTTTGACACGTGCGCTTGAGCATACGCCCGCCGTTTCGGCTTCCGAAGAAGGTACTCTGTCGTTGGACCTGGATCAGATCTACCACTTGATTCTTACGTGCGTGACGGCAGGACATGCTCTGGGATTCAATCGCGCGTTCATTCCCCC
>JAGXLK010000148.1 GCA_018334735.1 Planctomycetota bacterium
GGACGATGTCGAACGTACCGTGCGCAACACTCTGGCGCGGTCCCAGTTCTTCCTTACTGATGCGTTCGTCGATTTGTTCAGGCGAATCCACACAGACCGCCCCACCATGGAAGTCGAGCAGGCTTTGCGTGAACGTCGCCGACTCGAAGGTGGTTTCGTGGCCCAGGCAAGCTTCGACGACTGGGTCAGTTACCCCGGGAATCCCGTGCTGGGTGCACCTGGCGTGGCCAACAACGGCATCCATATGATGGGATGCTGCCCACCCGAAGGCCTACGCGGAGTATGGGAAGCCTGGCGCTGGGCGGTTCAGGACGAAGGGGGCGAAGTCCGTGTAAATCTTGCCTTGAGCCGGGAACACCCATCGGCCCGCATCGTTGCGTGGCGACCCGAGGACGGCGGCTACGAGGTCACAGCCCTCAAACAGGGACGGTTCCTGCTCCGTCCTCCCGGGTGGGCGAGTCGCGAAGGTGTGGCCCTGAGCCGCAACGGCACTCCGGCCGCGGTGGAATGGAGCGGACCGGAGGACGCCTACGTTCTCTGTCGCGAGGTGGAGAAGGGAGAAGCCCTTCGACTTTCCTGGCCGGTTCCAAGCTTTACCCAAACATTCACCCCGACGAGCGTCGAAGACCGGAAAGAGCGTGTTTCGTTCCAGTGGGTCGGACCGCAAGGGGTGGGGGTGGAACCCGGGGGCAAGCATCTGCCGATGTTTGACTGACCGCGCTCCGTGGGGCAATGCACGGATGATGCGGCCGAACAAGCCGTTGAGAAGCCGGTTTAGCCCATTGGTGGCCGGCTCAGCTGAACTCGAGCTTACATTCCCCGTGAGCGGACTGTACTTCAGGGCGGTTTTGCCGGGTCTCGCAGCACAAAGGCCAACAACAAACGGCAGGTCCGCCGTACGGCGGAGACCTACAGCTCTTTTGGATTCGTCCTTATCTGCCATCCGCGGTCTGCCCTTTGGAGCGCCTCCCACGGTCTCGCGCCGCGGGTGAAAAAGGCTGAGGTAGGGAATTGGATAAGACACACCTGGCCTCTCCGCCAAACGAGGCTTCCGAAAGAAATTTGAGGAATTTGCGCTCGGTAGCAGTCCGGAAGGCGTAGAAATCCGCAGCAAACGTACGCTCATCAAACCATGAAACGACCCCCAGTGCACACTACTCGCCGGGCACAGCTCTTGATGCAGGCCGTCAAAACGGTTAGTCTTTACATGAACCCTGATTATCGTTGAGGCGTATGGTCCCCTGTTGTGTCGCCTAAACAGGCTCGCGGGGCAGCTGAAATAGAGAAAGCGTCGCTCGATTGTGTGCAACAAAGCAATGCACAGGATGCCTCCGAAGCCCAAGTGCCGGTATCCGGTATGAATTTCTCACGAGGTGGAGTTATGAAAATCAAAGATCTGATAAACGAAGTAGAGTCTCTGCCGCTGGAAGAACGGGCTATGGTAGTCGATTCGCTCCTTCGCAGCTTGAATCCGCCGGAGTCGGAAATAGACAAAAAATGGGCAGAAGTTGCCCAGAAACGCTTGGCCGAAATCAGATCGGGGGCCATCGAAGCTGTTCCGGGTGAGCAAGTTTTTGAAAAGATCTGGCAAAGGTTTAAGGAATGAGTTTTCGCTTTCACCCGGCCGCCGAGCGAGAGTTATCGGATGCCATCCAATACTACGAAGATGTAGAGCCAGGCTATTGGGAAGGACGCCTGTAAGATCTGAGTAAAGGGCTGGATGCGGCTCCTTCAATCCATAGGCATCTTTGGTGTCCGCATCCCTGAACGCCAACGGGGCAGGCAAGGACCGCAAAACGGTTGCTCTGCCGTTCTCCAGCGAGGGCATTCGGGCACAGTGTGTGGGTTGCAGCTCAGCCGGGGCTGTCGTAATATGGGAGCTGCTTGTCTCAGAGGCGAAACCGGATATGAAATCGAGGAGTTACAGATGTCCGAGAAGTGCCAGATTCCCCGTTGTATTCAGAAAATCTTTGCTGCCAGCCACTGTAACATCGCGTATATCGGCGGTTCACTGACGGTCGGTGTGGGAGCAAGCGACGTCTCCCGGACATCCTGGCGGACGCTGTTCACTCAGTACGTCTACGAGACCTACCATCCGAAATACCACTGCCAGGTCAGTGAGGTGATGGGGGCGATCGGGGCGAGTGAGTCCTACGCCGCCGCTTTTATGTTGCCGCGCAACGTTACACCTCATAATCCCGATCTGGCATTCATTGAGTTTTGTGTCAATGACAAAACCGCTCCCGATAAAGATCTTGTGATCAAAGGGATGGAAGGGATGGTCCGCAAGCTGCTAACCGCCGACAACTCCTGTGACGTTATTATCCTCGGCACGGGAGCCCGACCGGGTGCGGACCCAAAACACCCCGACGGGAAGATCGAGCAATCTCTCCACCGGCAGGTGGCCGAGCATTACGATGTGCCTTTTGTGGATATGCAATCTTACATCCTGGAGACGCTTGAGGAGCGGGGCGAGAGCTGGGAGGATATCGCGCTGGAGTTCGAAGAGAACGATCCTTACCATTTGAATGATTACGGCCAGAAACTTTCTTTTGAAGCCATGCGGGATTGTTTCAAAGAACAAGTCCGTCGTTACCAGCAGGGCGATAAGGTCGATCACAGTGCGCCGTTACCGGATCCCATCGTCTCGGATGAGCTCCAACACATCGAGCTCTATGACCCCTCGAAGAAAAAAAGCGGGGTGAAGCTGGAAGGCAACTGGGACCAGAAAGCCGACGAGCTTGTTCCCTGGTATTTCGACAATCTGCTGGTCGGCGCGCCGGGAGCGAAGATGGAATTTACTTTTGAAGGAACCGCGGTCGCCGTCTGGGGACTGATGTATAACAACGGCCTGAAGGTGAAGGCCAAAATCGACGGGGAGAAGACTCCGGGACCATACCTGCGGCATTTCATCGAGTTCGGCAAAGGCGCGGTGCTGGCCCATGGCATGGAGAACACCGAACACAAGCTTGAACTGGTGGTATCCGAGCCGAGCAAACGCCACAACAAACTGGATAACCCGAGCGCACAGATCGCCTACATTGCCGTGGCGTGTCCGCCTTCCGGCGATGAGTCCACGAAAGAGAAGGCCGAGGAAGGGACTTAAGATCAATGTCCGAGTTTCTGCTCAGTCTGGGAGTTTTTTTCGGCTGGTTTTTGGCATGGGCATTTTCGGCGTTTGTTTTTACCGGATTTACGGTTTTCGTCGCTTCAATCCTGGAACACTACCTGGTCTTGAGTGAAGATCAGACCTTTCCCCTGTGGGTTTTTGCCCTGTCGGTTTCGCCTGCAGCAGCTTTTCTTGAGAGCTGGACGCTCTGGCCCGTTATAATTTCGTCGGACTATTTTTCTGCGATACGGTACGGTTCGGTAGCGGCCGGGGTTATATTTGCGCTCGTTGCAATCCTCGTTGTTTTTAAAACCGAGGAAGAAAAAGATAAATCGGGAGAACTGACCACTCTGGTGGGTTTGCTGCTGGCGGACGGGTTATGTTGTGTTCAGCTTGTGTTCTTCTTCCAGCCCATTCTGGACTACATGCTGGATCTCAATGCCTTGTGAGATTCTGGACAGATTTTGCGGGCCGGCGGACCTGATAAAAGGCTTGACATCCTCCAGGGGCCAATGTAAGGTCGATTTTGCAGGACGCATCGGGATAAGAACCGTACGAGGGGAACTTTGTATTCGCTGGAGGGCGCCAAAATGCAGGTTTTCGAGCAGGAATCCCATATGTTTTTGCGTTTTGCGGCCCGTTGTATGCCTTTGAATATTTGGTGACGTTATGTTTGTCAATCACTATTCTCGCGTTCTTGTAGCTGTCTTGTCGTGTTTTATGCTGCCGGGGTTTTCTCACCGAGGGGTTCTCGTAGCGTCACAAAGTGTCAATGTTTTTCACCCGGTTTCGGGCAAACCGGCACGCGATTTTGGCAAGAAGGTCCTGCCCCCGAAGTTGGACCGACGACCAAAAGATCTCGACCGCATCAAGCCGCCCCATCAGGTCGATCAAGATAAGGATTCAAAGGAGAATGAGCAAAAAGAAGAAGACACGGCGACGGTTTCCGGGATGGTGAAAGAAGCCGGGGCGAATAAACCTCTGAAAGGCGTTGAGGTGCGTCTTGTTCGCCAGGATGGTCCTCGGGAGAATCGAATACGTAAGGTCTCGACGGGGGCGGACGGCCACTTTAAGTTCAAAGACATTTTGCCGACAAAAAAACGTTGCCAGCTGCAGTATCGGAAAGATGGGTACCAGAGTTACCATGAAAATCTGACGTTTCCTGAGGCCGTGGTGGTCAGGCGGACGGTAAAACTGCACAAAAAGGCGCCTCCTGCGAAACATGGCGATGTCAGGGGAACTGTCGTAGACAAAAAAACGGGCAAAACTGTCAGAGGGGTGCACGTATGGAGTTATGGCAGAAACAGGGCCGAGACCGGAGCCGACGGCAAGTTTCATTTCAAACACATGCGCGTGAGACCAGAAGGATACGATTTTAACTTCAACAAAGAAGGATACGAAACACCAAAGGTCAACAAAAAAATAAAGGCCGGAGATAACCAGTTCACCTTCAAGATTGCGCCAATTCCGCCGCCCAGGCCGTATTCTTTTTACACAAAGGTTGCCAATCCTCTGATTCATACCGGCGAATCGACGAAAGTTTCAGCGAAGGTTTTTTATGGCAAAAAACCACGCCAGGGCGTCCGGGTCAACTTTAAAGTTACTCCCGCATCCCGAGCCCGTGTGGGGTCGAAGCACATCGAAACCGTGCAGACAAATGCCAAAGGTGTAGCCACGGTCGTTGTCCGGGCGAAGAATAAGCAATGCATGGTCACGGTTCACATCAGTTTTCGGGGCAGGAAAAAGCTTTTTAGGGGATACGAGAAGATCTACATTCGGAAAAGCCGACCTGCCCGTTCCGCGTTTGGCTGGAAAATATGGCGTTCAACTGGCATGGTGGCCGTGCCGATCACATACAAGGTCCTCGGGATTCGCGGTTTTACCAACCTCTACAAATGGGGAGTTGTGAAGGATCGTAATAAGCGGAAACACGTGCTGAAAGACAGTCAAACGAAAGGTGTCCGCCACAGCCAGATCACCCGCAAGAACGTGAAAGACCGGATCCAGAAGGTGTTGAAGAAGTCGAAAGCTGATTACAAACTCCTGCATCTTTCAAAGCCCAAAAAACATCTTTCATTGGGCCGACAGCGGGCTTACAGCTGGGGTAGTGTTGACAGCCGGCGTACGGGTTACCATCGCGGAGGTACCATCGACTACGAAGGGACTATTTACAAATGCCGGGGAATGCTCAGAAACCGCGGCCCACTCATTTTGAAGGACAGCCGAAAACGGCCTTTTGCCTACATGGTTTGCGGTAACGGGCGACTACCCGAACCTTCGCTCGATGGAAGCGGGCCTGCTACGGTGTGGTTTGCTGTGCTTACCCGCCCGCTGTTGTGATAGATCCAACATGGCGTCTCACGGTCATTGCCATGGATGCCTGGTACCCCGGTCCGGTGCAGGGCAAAGCCCTGGCGAATGCAGCGGTGAAAGACCTGGGGACAACCTGCGCATTCGCGTCTTCATATCTGGCGGAGGGTATTACGGCGGAGATCGCATCACAGGCCTTGAAACGCGCGATCAAACAATGGAGCGCCAATGCGACAAAGAACCACGCTGTTTTCGTTCCTCCGGATTGAATCAGTCCTGGCAGGACGCCCCAACGCTTTTTAATCCCAGATATTGGCATCCCGCTGCTGCGATTCATCGGACCAGCCCACCACAATAGCGGCTGGTTTTTGCCAGCTATCGGGCTCGACTGTTTTTGTGATGAGGCCGGCGAGATTGCTGATCCGTTCTGAGGGAGTTCGGGTTCGTTCGGAGTGTCGGTCCTCTTCCGAGTCGTCATCATCATTCCAGCTACCCCCTCCCCAGAGTTCGTTCGAGCCCATATCGTCGTCATCTTCGTCCGACTGATCGAGGATTGAGGTATTGCCCGGAGCCCAGTGATCCCGGATTTCCGGAACGTTTCCCACGACGTTATAGCCGTGGCTTTTACGGACTTTCGATGATTTTGCACGCTGGATACGCACGACGGTTCCCTGTATTTGCCATCCCAGACCGCGGTTATCGAGAAGGAGATCGAGGATTTGCCGGACTGACACATTTTTCACTTTGAGGGTGACGGGTCGGGCTTTTGCTTCGAGGTCGGAACTGCGATATGCGAAATTCAAACCGGTTATTTCTTTGATAAATTGGAGAGCTTCGGGCAACGGAGTTTCATCAAAATCCACTGAAATACGTCTGTTGAGCTGTTTAGCAACTTTGCTTGGGACTATTTCCCGCTCTTCCACGACGATAACTCGCGGGCCTCTT
>JAGXLK010000149.1 GCA_018334735.1 Planctomycetota bacterium
GGGGAAATTACGAGCATCGGCCACTTCTTTGAGCGGTGCCATTTCTTCAGTGGGCAAATCCGGGATGGTTGCGCCATCCAATCCAGCTTCACAAGCACGATCCCGAAATGTTTCAAAGCCCAGGCGGTAAACGATGCTATAGGAAACCATGGCGACAATAGGTATTTCTGACTCTTCTCGCACCGATTTGACCAATTCAAAAATTTCATCCGTCTTCTGACCCTTTTCGAGGACACGGGTATAAGACGCCTGTATTGTTGGTCCGTCGGCAATGGGATCGGAAAACGGGAAACCAAGTTCTATTAAGTCCGCTCCCGCTTTCTCCGCAGCCAGAATCAGCTTTTTGGTGGTCTGCAGGTCCGGATCCCCGGCAGTCAGGAAAGGGATGAAAGCCGCCTGATCATCCTTTTGAAGATGACCAAACTTTGCATCAATTCGATTGGCATCGCTGTTCATCAATTTCTCCGCTACAGATCCAGTCGTTCGGCAACTTCATAGACGTCCTTATCGCCGCGTCCTGACATGCAAAGGACCACAATTTTATCCTCGGGCAACGAGTCTCCTTTTTTCAACAACCACGCCACAGCGTGCGCGCTCTCGAGCGCCGGGATAATTCCTTCGGATTCCGAACATACTCGAAAAGCGTCCAGCGTCTCTTCGTCAGTGACCGAGGTATATCTGGCTCGACCGGTTTCCTGGAAAAGGCTATGTTCCGGCCCCACACCGGGGTAATCGAGGCCAGCCGCCACCGAATGAACGGGACTCGTCTGCCCGTCCTCATCCTGGAGAACATAACTTTTTGATCCATGAAGTATTCCGGGCTGTCCATGAACCAGCGTCGCAGCATGCTGGCCGAAACCTCCCCCGAGCCCCCCGGCTTCAACACCGACCATTCCGACACTTTCGTCGTCGGCAAACGGTCGGAACAATCCTATTGAGTTGCTCCCGCCGCCAACACAGGCGACCAGCAAGTCCGGAAGACGGCTTTCTTTTCGCAATATTTGTTCCCGAGTTTCTGTCCCTATAACTTTCTGGAACTCGGCCACCATAGCGGGAAAAGGGTGCGGTCCAACCACGCTGCCAATGATATAATGAGTTTCTTCGAAAGAACCCATCCAATCCCTCATGGCTTCATTTGTTGCATCTTTAAGAGTTCTCGCTCCGGTTTCGACAGGAACAACATTTGTGCCGAGTAATTTCATTCGCAAGCAATTGATCCGCTGACGTCGAATGTCTTCGGTTCCCATATAGACATCGCACGGGAGACCAAACATAGCGGCGGCGGTGGCGGTTGCCACACCGTGCTGGCCGGCCCCGGTTTCTGCAATGATACGTTCCTTCCCCATCCTGACAGCAAGAAGCACCTGCCCAAGGGTATTGTTAATTTTGTGGGCTCCGGTGTGGTTAAGATCTTCCCGTTTCAGATAGATTTTCGGCCCGCCAATCCGTTCGGTCAGCCTTTCCGCAAAATAAAGCGGACTCGGCCGGCCAACAAACTCGCGGAGGTAGTAATTCAATTCCTCCTGGAAGCTCGGATCATCTCGGGCGGTTTCGAATGCCTCGGTCAGTTGCTCCAGTGCTGGAATAAGAGTCTCCGGCACAAACCGACCGCCAAACTGACCGTAGTATCCTTTCTGATCAGGCATGGACATAAATTTTTCTCGTCGTAGTTTTAGTCTAAACCCCTCGATAGGCACAAAGGGTACGTCAGAGAGGCAAGGAAATCAAGGTAAAGAGCATTGTAAAGTCTCCCGGATCGCTCTAAAATAAAAATCTGGTAATAGACACTGGCTTCATCTTCAAGGAGGACCTCTTCAGTTTGACCCGGCGGGCAAACAATCAGGGTTCCACTAAAAATCCCCTCGTTTCAGTGGTGATCCCCTCCTATAACCGGCGAGGATTGGTCGGGGAAACCCTTGAAAGCGTTCTGAGTCAGAACTGGCCCGAACTCGAAGTCATTCTCGTCGACGATGGCAGCGATGACGGGACGGCAGCATACGTGCGGGAACAATTCTCGGATGCAGTTACAATCCATCGCCAAAAAAATCAAGGCCCGTCTATCGCACGCAACACTGGTCTTTGCAAGTCTCATGGCGATTACCTGACGACAATGGACTCAGACGATATTATGCCCCCGGAGAGCATTAAATGCCGGATGGAATCTCTCCTGGCTCACCCCAAAGCGAATGCAGCGTACGGGGGATATATCCATGAACACAAGGATGGAAAATCCGAACAAAAAAAGGTAGCCCCGAAAAGCGAAGATCAGCCGTGGCCAAAAGGTGACCTGCTGTACAAATACGCCCTGGACCCTTTTTTTCGGCATACGGATTTGCTGTTTGAACGCCAACTACTGCCGGAAAATGGCCGTCTTTATCCGCCGAAGATGGCCAAAAATGAGGACTACATTATGGTCCTTAAAATCCTCGCACGAGCCTGGTGCGTCCCATGTTACAGAAGAACAACCCATCTGCGGGCAGTCGCTGGAGAGGAAAGACTCAGGTATTGTTACGATCGAATACTTAAAACCGACATTGAGGCTTTTGACAGAGCAATCGCCGAAGATCAGGTGCTTTCCCGCCGGTTGGAACCAATCAGGGCCAAAATACGGGCCCGCCACTTGATGGGAATCGCAAACGCAGCCCGCAAAATTGGCGACAGCCACAAATTTCGCCAGTATTTCCGCAAAGCCCGAGAAGCTGATCCAGATTCGGTGCGGGGGTTTAAAGCTTTCCGGCGATACCTGCTCAGCTTTTTTCACTTCAGTCGAAACAAAGGTTGAAGATTTCTGACGCTGCCATTCCCATTGACGCATGCATCATAAACCCTATACCATACTTTCCGCCGTAGCTGATTTCGCGTAACCAATCCACCGGGAAACAGGAGGCTCGAAAACCAAAAGCGTTTTCTCGCCGTGAAGGGAACATAAAATAATACCCGGGCACGAGGGAAGGAGTAAATCGTATGGAACTTGAACCGAAAGAACGAGCTGTCATTGAAACCTATCTGAAAAGAAAAAAAGGGATAGGAAAAGGATGGATATTGATCCTGCTTTTCGGGCTTCTTTTATGCGGACTGGCTATCGTCTATTTGTTTGCGCTTCCCGATGAAAAATCACAGGCCCTGGTTATACTCCTGGCAAGTTTCGTCGTCGTGGCGCGGGCACTGGACGACCGTCAAAAAGCGATCCTTAGCAGCGCTATACAAAAATACCACGCGGCTCTCTCCGAAAACCAATCTGAGAATCACCAACAGTAAATGTAAGTGCATCTTGACGAAGGGATTTTGCTTTTGTCAGAAACAAATATTATCGGCCCGGAACCGCTCAGGGCACAGTACTATGAAAGCCTGGTCGAAATGCTTGACGCAGTATTTCGCGCTGACAGTAAGCAATCCATGAGAGAGGATTTCCCGTATTATCTCCGCCCCGACAATTTCCCAAATCTCTGCATCTGCCGCGATAGGGACCGGGTGGTCTCGCATGTCGGCTTTTTGCCGGTCAAACTCTCGTGTTTTGGATCACTGCTGCGGGTCGGCATGATCGGAGCCGTGGCAACGGATGAGGATTATCGAGGGAAAGGCCTCGCGACGCGCACACTCCAGTTCGCACTGCAACGTTTTAAAGACGCCGGCGGGGTGTTCCTGATGATCAGTGGCGGACGCGGACTTTACCAGAGAATCGGAGCACGTTCCGTCGGAACTTTTCACCAATTCTGCCTCGCTCCCTCTGAACAAAAGAAAAACGATCTGTCCGTCGATAAAATAGGTCCCGATCAGGCACGCATTCTTTCCGAGCTGCAGCAGCAGAAACCCTACCGCTTCATTCGTCCCCTCGAAGAATGGCAAATGCGGATGGGGAAAAACCGTTGTCAGGGCCATATTTCTGCCTTCTGGCTCGTCCGCAACAACCAGAAACCATCCGCTTACTTCGTGCTCCCGGAAAACCCGGGAAGCGACGACGATATATGCCCGTTGCGTGAATGGGGCGGAAAGTCAGAAGATGTCATCGCCGGTCTGTCCCGCGTCGCGGACACCCGGGGATGTAAGGGAGTTCGCTGGCGACTTTACCCGCATGAAACAAGGGCCAGGGCGGCGCTGATGGCCGCCGGTGCCGAGTTCGAAGGTGCCGTCCAGACTCAAGGCAGCATCCGTATCGTAAACTTTGTCAGACTTATCAGTAGTTTGAGCGATTACTTCGCTGAAAAAATCGGGCAAATTACTACCGACGCGCTTCGGGCAAACTCGTCCGGCGAGACGTTCAAGCTTGAACTCGCCGACGAGAAGCTTGAGATTAACGGTTGGGGCAACCTGGCAGAATGCCTTTTCAGCGAAGACGCCCCGGCAATCGCTGCTCTCGATGCAGGCCCGCTGAAAAATGTCCTTAACGAACTACTGCCGCTCCCCTGCCCGCAGTACAATTTTAGCTACACTTAATGAACAAAAAAATCGCATCCTCTAAAAGAACAAAAACCTGCTAAGACCTGGATGTTAATTCGCCGTGGAGAAAACGATGAGCCCCAGACCGGAAATCTCGGCATTCGTCATAACCTACAACGAAGAAAACAATATTCGTGAATGCCTGGAAAGCGTGGCGTGGGTCGACGAAATTGTGGTTGTCGACTCTTTCAGCGAGGACCGAACGGTTGAGATCGCAGAACAATACGCTGATCTTATTGAACAGAGACCTTTTCCCGGACACGTCGACCAGACGCGATACGCTTCGGAACAGACGAGCAAACCGTGGATTCTATGGCTGGATGCCGATGAACGGCTGACCCCGGCTGCGCGCGAAGAAATCGAGACGTCATTTGAGCAAACAAACACCCCATCTTTTCAGGCTTTCTCTTTTCCCCGAAAAACCTTTTTTATGGGACGTTGGATTCTTCACAGTGGCTGGTACCCTCAGCCGAAAATCCGCCTCTGGAACCGTGAACACGGTGAAGTCGTCGGAGAAGAGCCACATCCCAGGGTGAAAGTCGATGGGGAAGCCAAAAAGCTCAGCGGAGACATCCTCCACTACAGCTACCCGGCCGGTATGAAAGATATGGTCAACACCTCCACAAAATACGCTTCCTATGCTGCTCGCACGCGCCATGAAAAAGGACGCCACTTCTCGATGCTCAGTCTCCTGCTGAAACCGCCGGGAAATTTTCTTAAAAAATACCTTCTGCAGCTCGGCATACTCGACGGATTCCCCGGCTTCGCCATCGCCGTCGGGGCCGCATACTACCGCTTTATGCGGGAGGTAATGATGTGGGAGCTCGATCACGGGGAAATAAACAAGGCCTAGCCCGGATTTTACGGGTAATTGGAAGCCATTCTTGCCCAACCAGGGTAGAATCTTTATGGAAGACCGTTCATAACCCTTCTCAGCCAAAAATCCGGGCTAAAAAAACGGCGCACAAATCTGACAACTTACAATCAGTGATCAGCAACAAGGCGAACGCTACGTTGAGAAACAATTGGTTTTAACTGCTTTTTCACAAGGAAGATACAGACATCTTGCTGCATAGTAACACTGGCCGGATACTGTGACACTTCTTGTTTTCGTAAGTTCTTACTCCTAAGCGGCATGCGCCGTTTTATATAGCCTGCATCCGTAAAGATGCAGGCTAGAACATATTGAGTTCTGAGCTGATGGCTCTTACCAAAGGGACAAAAAATATGGATTTCGCAATCTGTCTGTGGGACCTCGATATTGAGCCCGCAATGCAGGGGCAGATCTTTGAGGGCGTATCGGCTATTGAGCCGGGTGCGCCCGTTTTGTCCGAGACCGATCCGGATCTCCTTCAGGCGCAAGCCGAGATTCTTCGGGGGCGGAACATCGAAATTTATTCGGCGCACGCACCATTCGGACCGGAGCACGATCTGTCCTCATCCGACTCTGAGAAACGGGACGGAGCCGTTCAGAGCACCCTCTTGGCTCTGCGGAATGCCGCTTTGATCGGCGCGCAGTGTGTCGTGCTGCATCCCGGCCCCCCTGTGCCCACCGAGCAGCGCTCTGCACGCTGGGACAATCTGCGTGAAAGCATCGAGCATCTCCTGCCCAAGGCAGAAGAGCTGGAAGTGACGTTGGCACTTGAGAACTTGCTGCCAGGCTACCTGGGGGACCAGACCATATCGCTGCGCAAGTTTGTGGATCGGTTCGACTCCTCGCTTCTGGGCTTCTGTTTCGATACGGGCCATGCCCATCTCAACGATGAAGGAGTGATGCAGGCTTTCGAGGTGCTCCGCGAGGATATCATCAACTTTCACATTCAGGATAACGACGGTTGGATGGACCGCCACATCCAGCCTCCCTATGGGACAATCGACTGGGACGCCCTCGCCCCTGAGCTGCGTTCTTTGGATTTCGAGCACCCA
>JAGXLK010000150.1 GCA_018334735.1 Planctomycetota bacterium
GGAGAAAGAGCGATGAACGCCGAAGGCATCCCCGGCCGGGCGGGTTACGTCGATCCTGTCTATTTAAGTTACATCTACCTTCAGAACAGGAGCGCTTTCAACCATTCTGGATGGCCTTTCAGCCAGTCGGAGATACATTACGGTGAAGGCGACTGCCCGGTGGCCGAATCCGTGATTCAGAAATGTTTTTTCTTTCCGCTGCGCGAAGAATTGGGTGAGAAAGAGATTGATGATACGGCCGAAGCTGTCGCGAAAGTAATGTCGCATTACCGCCGGGCGTGAAGATGTGACGGTGTGCGGCCTCATTTTTTCATGTTGTGGCGAAACGCAAAGAGTGTGATGGAAACGCACGTTGCACAGGCTCCTTGGGCTCTATAGCCTCGTGCGGAGGAGGCTCCAGCCTGTGGACCGGGTCGTCAGGACCGCAATGGCGGGAAAACACTTGGCTGAGCACCCTGGTTATCTTCTGCGAAAGGAGTTTTGAATGGATCTTGACCCTATTGACGGTTTCCTCGCGATTGGTGCGCATTGTGATGATGTGGATCTCAGGATGGGCGGAACTTTTTCTCGTCTTGTGCGCGAGGGAAAACGGGGATGCTACGTGGTGGCCGTCGAAAACGCCTACGTCGGCGATCACTATACCGTTGAGAGTTCCCGCGAAGCCCTGAATACGCGACGTAAAGAGTCCACACGAGCCTCGGAGATTCTGGGAGCCGACAGGTTGGAATGGCTTACTTTCAAAAGCTATTATTTCAGCACACCCGAGCCCGGTTCGGTCATCTATCCGTCTTTCGACAGCCCCGAAAGCGTTCAGGAAGAGTTGAGGGATGCTATCTTTGAGGGCCTGCCGCCGCTGGCCAACGCTCAGTGTTTCGCCCGATGCCGTCGGAGACTGCGAAAGCTGATCGAAGAGTTTGCCCCGGATGTTATTTTTACCCATTCGCCCGACGACCGTCACTGCGACCACTATGGTATCGCTCGATTCGTTGATTACATGATCGGGGAAATGGAGGCCGAAGGGGCTGCGCCAGAGGTGCTGTTCTGGGAACCGGGCAGCGGGGGACCGATCGCCGGCTACCACCCCGATTTTTTCGTCGAGATATCTGAGGAAGATGTGCGGACGAAACAGAAAGCTATCGAATCTTACGGAAGCCAGTTTGCTGAGGGAGTGCTGGACGGGTTTGCGGCCGGCCGGGCTCAAGCGTGGGGCGAGATGGCGGGAGTCCAGTATGCTGAACCTTTCCGGCACAGATGCAGGGAGAAGAACGATTGGGATGGCCGATCAAAAATGTTCGGTGTTATTAAGCGTGACCAGGATCCGGAAAAAGAAGTATATGACCTTCCGTGAAAGAATTGGGTTGATTGGGAAGCGCTCTGAATTGCTCATTTTGTGGGCTCTTATGTTCCATTGCTCGGTCAGTCTGGATTTCATCTATCATGCACCATATTTGTCCGCCTCAAGTCCCGCTTCGCTTGGCTCAGCTGAACTCCAGTCTCCGTATGGTGCAGCAGACTGGACTTCAGCCGGAGGCTGGAGTTCAGCATGCGGTTCATGCAAAAGAATCGTCACGTAACACCGGTTGAATCTCGTGTCTTTGAGTTTTTGGGAGAACAAAATGCTATCAGATGAACCACTCTCGGTTGGAATAATTGGTGTCGGCATGCAGGGCCACGGTCACGTTGTCAACTTTTCGAACAATCCCCGTGCCGAAGTTCGCGCCATTTGCGACATCAATGAGCAAAAGTTGCAGAAAGAAGCGCAGGATTTTGACGTTCCGCTTCAGTTTGAAGATTTCCACGAGATGCTGGGCTGCGACGAAGTGGATGCGGTGGCAATTGTTCTGCCGGATTATCTCCATCGCGAAGCGGCCGTCGCGGCGCTGGAGCAGGGCAAACACGTCCTGCTGGAAAAACCCATGGCTCTCAGCCTGGGAGATGCCAGGGCAATTGTCGAAGCTGCTGAAGAGGGCGAGGGCTGTTTTATGCTCAATCTTTCCAACCGGTGGATGTATCCGTTTTCGAAAGGGAAAGAACTATTGGATAATGGCGATATCGGCGATGTGCGGTACGTTTTTGCACGGTTATCTAACCGCATTGATGTGCCCACGGAGCTGCTGCCATGGCTCGAACAGAGTCATCTGGCCCACTGGATCGGCGTGCATCGTCTGGATATTGCCCGGTGGTGGATAGGGCGGGAAGTGCGGCGGGTTCGGGCCGTTCATCGGAAAGGTGTCTTGAGCGAACGTGGTTTTGACGCGGCGGATTTCTATCAGGCGACGATTGAATTCGAAGGGGGAGCTGTGCTCTCTCTGGAGGGGAGCTGGATTCTTCCCGGTTCGTATCCGAGTCTCGTGGATTCCCGTTTTTATGCGCTTTGCAGCAACGGGGTGATTGACGTCGACCGTATGCGCAGCGAACTGGCTGTGGCCGATGGCAAAGAGTTCAAAATGTCAACCCCGACCAACGGTCCGACGCTCGATCAAGCAGCCGGTTTCACTTTCGCAGCATCCCGGCATTTTGTTGATTGCGCTCTTGAAGGCAAGCCACCGCTGACGGGAGCTGAAGAGGGTCTGGCGCTCACCAAAATACTGTGTGCTCTCGTCGAGTCGGCCCGGCAGGATGGCAAAGTGATGGAGCTGGAATAACACATATTTTTGGTGATACTGGGGCCTTCAGGGGGAATCGGGATTTATTTCCTTGTTTTCGGACGGTTCGATTTCCATGTTCTCCATCAGCATGCGTCGACCCTTATCGTAATTCTCACTTTCAGACGTCTGTATCCCGCAGGATGTGTACCAGATAGAAGGGTCACAATGATCAAGCGCGCAGATTTCGAAGGTCCCGGGGATCCTCTCAAAAATGCGTTTGTAGAGTTCCCGCGCTTCTATTGTATCACCATAGGTCATGCCAAGTTTCTGAAGCACCCGCAGGTCCCGCATCTGGTTGGGCAAGCCGCCGGATCCTTTGTTGGTCACACACGCGTTTGTTTCCGGAACGCGGTCGGGACACGGCGCGCACATCATCCAATCCGCATGCGATGCGACTTTGATGAGCGTAGCCGGTTTATCCAGGATAAGCTGCATCAGCTCGGGCAAATTATCGGGTGCATAAGGCGGCCTGACTCCGCTGCCATACTGGCAGACGGCGCAGAGCAGGATGTGAGGGCGGATCGAAATCGCGTCGGCGTCATACATCGTTTCCAGGGATTTTTCCTTCTCCCTCTTCATCTCATCCTCGTCCCGGGGAGGAATGAGGGCTTCTATACCTTTTGCGCGTCCCTTTTCATAGCATCCGGTGTCGGCCCTCGGGCAGCCTTCCCAGGCCTCTGAAGTGGCGGTAGCATATCCGCAGATCCCCTCGACGGACTCAATCCCGTCGAAGGCGCGGGTGAAGATTATTCTGGCCGGCAGGACGCAGCCCGGGGGCAGGTTTAGTTTGTGGAGCACTTCCAGGTCCCGCCTGACGTTAAACTCCGACCCTTCCGGCGTATCACTTTCGGTTCCGATATCCTGATAAGAGAATGCCCCGCCGACGTTACATCTGAGTGCGATGGGGATATCGGGGTTCCTTCTAATCCGCGAGATGAGTGTGGCGAATTTTTCGTTCAACGCTTCCGATTGGTCGTCCCCCAGGGCACAGATGCTGCAGAGGATGTCGTAGGGTCTCAGTGTCATTTCAGCGTATTGAGTCATTGAACTCTCCGTTCTGAATATCATGTAATCCATGCATTGAAACTAATGCAGTCAATACTATGCTGATCCCATGATGGTTTCAAAGACTCCGGCCCCGCCCAGCTCCGCCCGATCATCCATTCTTCCGTTCCGTCCGTGCCAGTCCGTGTCTCTCGTCCGAGACCCACCGGCCCTGCTTGCAATTCAGCCGTGCTAACCCGCAGAATAGACTCCCAGAAATTTACATGTGGAGAGAACACAAAATGGGCGGACCTTCAAAAGTCGAGAAAATCGGCGTCCCGGTTCGAGGCGTGAACTGGGTGCGCACTTTCGCCGGCAGAAAAAAAAGCGGCGAACCATGTATACTCATTACCATGGGACAACACGGAGCGGCAATGTTTGTGCTTCAGGTCGATCCGGCCTCGGGAGACTGTCAACAGTTCTATGCGCCAATAGCCGATGCCAGCCATCCCACTACCTCCTACTGGAGCGATAAGCACCGTTGCCTTTTCATCGGATCGACCCCCGGACATCTTTTCCGTTTCACCCCGGGAACGCGAAACATTGAGGATCTGGGAAAGATCAATCCCGGGGACGCCAATTTCCCCTGTCGCATTGCTGAGGACCCCGAAGGGCTGCTTTACGTAGGAAGCTCCCCGGGCTGCGATCTTACTTCTTATGATCCTGCCACAAATGAGTTCACGCGACACGGACGCATGGACGAGACCGACAAGTATTTCTATCCCTTCTGTGGTGCCGATGGCACGGTTGCCGGGCTCGTGAAAATGGTCCGTCCGCACGTGGTCGCTTTTAATCCTGAGACCGGAGAGCACCGTCCGCTCGGACCTGTAGCCGATACCGATACCGGCGAAGGGCACGTGAACCTGCGGAAAGGTCCTGATAATCTGCTCTATATCGACAGCCACGGAGGCATTTTCCGTGTGGTGGGTACCACTGCGGTTCCTTTGGAGGAACTGGATTTCCAGAACGAGCCTGAATGGGAAGGGCAGAGCCGGGAGGAAATTATCCGATCTATCAAAGGAGAAAACGGAGACGCTGGGCCACCGACGCTGCCGGGCGGTTCGACGTTCAAGTTCCTGGATGGCTCCGGCGACGGATTTCAGTACCGCCAACTGCAAATCCAATCACCATCCGGGGAGACGCGCCAGCTGGAGCTGAACTGGGAAGGCGACGGAACAGGAATTTTTCTCGTTCGGAAGGGGCCGGATGACAACATCTACGGTTCGAGCATTCTTCCTCTTCACCTTTTCCGGCATGTGCCATCGACGGGGCTCGTTGAAGATCTCGGCGCTTGTTCGACATCGGGGGGCGAGCTCTATTCGATGGGGTCTCTCGATGGAAAACTCTACATGTGCGCGTATCCCGGCGCCCGGCTGAGCGTTTACGATCCCGAACGGCCTTGCCGTTTTGGCATTGAAAAAGAATCTAATCCCCGCGAGCTGGGTCGTATGGATGAAGTGGCCTACCGGCCGCGGGATATGTTGTGCGGGCCGGCCGGGAAAGTATGGACGGCGTCCATCCCGGACTACGGTATGTGGGGCGGGACGTTAGCGTGGTTCGATCCTCGGAGTGAGCAATTCGGTAGCCACCGTCACATTTTCAAGAACTGCAGTCCCATATCTCTCGCCTATATCCCCGAGCAGGGACTGATTGCGGTTGGGTTTACGATCGCAGGTGGCTCCGGGACGGAAGCACGGGTTGGGACCACCGGCCTGGCGCTCTGGGATCCGGAGCAGGACGAACTCAGCTGGAAAGGCGATCTGGGATTGGAAATCATTTCAGTGATGGATCTATGTGAGGCGGGAGAAGGACGGACGTATGCCATCGTGCATCTCGAAGATGAAGAGCAGCGAGCGGAATTGATGTTGCTGGATCTTCCCGAAAAGCAGATCCTTGACCGGGTGCCGCTGGGCGAAGATACGGGATGGCCGCTGGAAGTCAGCCTGCGAGGCGAAAGAAATTTTGTGGTCGGTGCGACACGAAAAGGAATTTTCCGGGTGGAAAAGGGGACGACAGAAGTTGAAATGCTATGGATCTGCGAAGAAAAAATGTGTCCGACGGCTGGCGGAGCTTTGGCAGATGGAAAATACTTCTTCGCGGCAGAACATCGTCTTTGCGCGCTGCCAATTGACTAATAACAGGTTCCTGTAAAAGTTGAAAGAAAGATAAAATTGCGAAACGAACTCCGCAATGGACTGATCGGTTTCTGGATGCTCAACGATGCCTCCACCGTCGAACAGAAAATCGATTATATGAGGCAGTGTTACGAAGGGGGGATCGAAGGGCTGTGTCTGCATTGCCGTCACGGCAATCTGATTCCATACGGATCGAGCGAGTGGTTTCGGATGATCGGGTCACTTGTACAGGAAGGTGACCGGCTCGGTATGGACATCTGGCTGTATGATGAAGATCCGTTTCCGAGCGGCGCGGCCGGCGGGATGGTGACCTCCGAACGACCAGAGTTGGAGGCCACGAAGGCTGTCTTCCAACAAAAACCCGAACTACTTCAACCGAAGGAGCTATGGTTTATTGGGGAATATCCCGTGATGTGGGCGGGCCTGGTCCCTCGCTCCAAAGACAAGCAGCCGGTAGAGATTACCGACGAGGTGGGAGTTGTGAGAACCGACTGGTTTATGGTTCCCC
>JAGXLK010000151.1 GCA_018334735.1 Planctomycetota bacterium
GCACCCGCAATATAACACCTTCATCAGCGAAGGCCTCGGCCGCCCGCGAATACCCCCGAGCCAACTCGTCTTCATCGGGCAAATTTGAACGGCTTAAATATTGGAACTCCGTTCGATAAAGTCCTATCCCTTCCAGGTTGTATTTCACGGCATTCTCAATATCCCCGGGACGGCCCACATTGCCCCGAACCTGAATCCGAACTCCGTCCTTCGTAAGCGGCTCGGATTCCGTTTCCTCAATTATTTCCCGCCGAGTTGACTGAAACTGGCGGGCCCTGCCCTCAAAACGTTTCTTAACTTCAGGTCCGGGCTCCGCTATAACAAATCCCTCCATCCCATCGACCACGACTGTCATACCATTGACAAGCTCGTCAGTAATGTTCAGCAAGCCAGTCACCGCGGGAATTCCGAGTGACCGAGCGAGAATTGCAGCGTGTGACGTATACCCGCCTTTTTCAGTCGCAAAAGCGAGAATTTTCTCGCGGTCCATGTGAACAGTAAGTGAAGGGACAAGATGCGTTGACACGACCACCGAAGGCTCGTCCAGTTCCGAACCTAATTCACCGTCGACAAAGAGCAATTTTGCAAGAATACGCTCTCCCACATCTCGTATATCCGCGCCCCGATCCTGGAGATATTCATCTTCGAGGGATTCCATCATATCCTCGAAACGCCTCACTACTTCAGACAGGGCCGATTCGGCGTTCGTCTGTTCCTGAGAAATGAGTTTTTCCGTCTCAGCCAGCAAGGTCGGATCTTCTGCCATCATTGCCTGCGCCCGAATAAGCTCCGCCTCACGGGAACTCACATTTTCTTCGACACGTTCGGCCATCTGTTGAAGCTCTTGCTTCGCTCTGGAACAAGCATCCCGGAACCGCTCGATTTCGCGCTGGACATGTTCCTGTTCGATCTCATGGCTTGGCACTTTCACCGGAAAATGCGTCGCGTCCACAACGCGGGCTTTGCCTACAGCAAATCCGCGGGCAACCGATGTTCCCTTGAACTTCCGGTTTCCGTGGTTTATGCCCATTTGATATTATTCTTCCAGATTCTTGAGCTTATCCCGAAGCGCAGACGCGTGCCAGCTTTCGTTCATCGCAAACTGT
Source organism: Planctomycetota bacterium (assembly GCA_018334735.1). The sequence continues at coordinate 1,107 of JAGXLK010000151.1, forward strand.
TCAAACATTTCCTTGATCCGTTCGTCGGTCACTGCTTCTGTATACTGCCGATACAAACGGATGGCTTCCTCTTCATGTTCGAGCGCATCTTTCAACATCTCTTTGTCGGTCATGACACCTCCCTGAAAATGCTCTCCCAAAGCATCATTATCCGGGCGCTCCCGGGAATAGTGCAACCGAACTGAACCAAAAGCACCGGGCTTTCCACAAATTGCTTGAGATCTAAACAGCAACAACGACTAATTCTCGCGGGATATGAAGCGCGATTGCCGCTTTAGAGGATCATTTTTAGAAACCGGCAATTTCTACGATCCCTTCCGGATTTTGCAATCCGCCTTCAAGGCAGATTGTGCCTCTTCGTTAGCTTTTGCTGGCTGCCATACTTTTCTGGCCCAAAAAGCCAGCGCTCTCATTTTTGAAAATCACTGGAGCGGATCCCTATACTGACCGGTGCTCATTGGTCGGACAAACCCCCTATTGGAGAAAATCATTATGGCGCGGCCCACTTTTGCCAGAATTGATCTCGACGCCATTATGCAAAACGTGAAGGCCGTGAAAAACATACCGGGTGTAAAGAAAATCTGCGCGGCCGTCAAAGCCGATGCGTACGGACACGGCGCCCCTGCGGTTGCCAAAGTTATGAGCGCTGCCGGAGTCGATATCTTTGCAGTCGCGATGACGGAAGAAGCCGTTGAGCTCCGTCAGGCGGGCATAACCGAACCCATAATCCTGTTAACCACTGTGCCCGAAGATGATGTCGAAACGATTCTCCGGTGGGGAATCACATCCTGTATCACAGAGGAAAAGTTCGCCCGCCGTCTCTCTCAAATGGCCAAACAAAAAGGGTTCCAGGCCACTGCACACATTAACATTGATACCGGCATGCATCGCGTGGGAATTCCTCACGATGAGGCCACCGACACCATCTTGAGAATCGCCCAGCTGCCTGCCCTTGGCATCACTGGAATTTTCACGCATTTTGCCTGCTCCGAAGATAGAGTGATTTCCCGGGAACAGCTCAGACTTTTCAACGGGATCATAGCCAAACTCAAAAGCAGTGGATATACCCCCCCTCTTCTGCACGTTGCGAACAGCACCGCAACCTTGACCATGCCCGAAGCGTACATGGACTGCGTACGGCCCGGACTGATTCTCTACGGGATGCTCCCACCTGCAATCAATAAACCGGCTTTGGACCTGAAGCCAGCTATGTCACTGCACACCCGGGTTTCCTTCTGTAAAGACGTGCCGGCCGGAGCCAAACTGGGATACGGCCATACCTATCGCACCTGGCGTCAGTCCACAATAGTCACTCTCCCTCTCGGCTATCACGACGGCTACGTGCGTCAATACTCCAATAAAGGGCTCGTCTTAATACGCGGCCGAAGGGCGCCTGTGGTCGGTCGGGTTTGCATGGATCAGACACTGGCAGACGCCACAGATATACCGGGCGCGGAAAGCGGCGACGACGTGGTCATCTACGGCGAACAGAAAGGACGTCGCATTCGTATTGAGGAGATGGCCGCCGATCTGGGGTGTATCCCCTATGAACTTACATGTTCGGTGGGTGGAAGGGTTCGTCGCAAGTATATACTCGAAGGGGAGATCATAGGCGAAACCCCCATGAGATCTTTCGTTCCCCGCAATATCGTAGAACGTATCCAACCTGGCGCTACCTACCAAAAGACCTCCCAACGGCGGGAAGTCGCTTGATATGGGCAGTAGCCTGGAGCGCTTCTGGACCTGAAACCCCAAACCCCATTCCAGCCGAACTTATGGGCTTAGAGCTATCCCCCCGTCCCTGATTTAGTCCCTCCAGTATATGCCTGTGAAACCCAAATAACCCTTCTATTCGGCATATTTGTGCCGGGTTATTCAGACCGCTTGCAGCTTACTTCTGGTAGACACAGGAGGTTCGAAAACTATTTTTGCGGTTCGGTGCCTTAAATACAGACAACGGATTGGCACGGAACAAACAGTTGATAAACTTCTCAAAAGAGCATAATATGACATGGATTGTTTTTCCGTGCTTCTGTTTGCCAACTCAGGCTGGACCCTGTCGCCCGCCGCCGTTGCCAGCCGTTTGGGGTGGACGGTTCACGCACCGACGGAAAGTGTACCGGAGCAAGTTTAGCATAAGTTCTCAGACAGGAATGTGACCGTATGCCGAGTATCGACGTCAAGCGCAAAAGAATTGGCGCCAAAATTGTATATTATGGGCCCGGTTTATCCGGCAAAACGGCCAATCTTAATTACCTTCACGACCATCTTAAGACCGAATACCGTGGTCGGCTCGTATCTTTGTCCGTCAAAGGTGGAGAAGGCCAGCAGATTGACCTCCTTCCTGTAAAATTCGGCAGCATTCGAGGATTCGATGTAACGTATAACCTCTGTACCGTTCCGGGACAGGCATTTTTCAACCAAACCCGGAAATTGGTGCTAAAGGGAACAGACGGTGTTGTTTTTGTCGCCGACTCCCGACAGACACGCATGGCAGCGAATGTCGATTCTCTCCAAAATCTCCAGGAGAATCTCGAAGCGCATGATATTCGGCTCGAACATGTGCCCCATGTCATGCAGTATAACCAGCGGGACCGGGACAATACTTTGCCCGTAGCCGAACTCAGGGCAAAATTGAATATGCACGGCGTTCTTGAGTTTGAGGCAAGTACCGAAACCGGCGAGGGTGTTATGGAAACACTCAAGGCAGTTGTTCAAATTGTGCGGGAAGATATTGAGGATCGCCTGTAGAGACAGCGACTTTGGCCGGTATTTTGCTTCCCGTAAAAAAGTTTAACCATGGTTAAAATGGACCTCAACCACAGTGAATTATGCGTGCTCAGTCTGGCAGTCACACAGGGGATAGGGCCGGTAACCATCCACCGCCTTATCGATGCTGCGCAGCAATCGGGGTTCCCGCTCAGGAAACTCCTTGACCGCACTCCTGATGAATTAGCTCGGGATGCCGGGCTCACCCCTGGTTTAGCAGCACGTATAGCCGATATCGAAAGCCCTGTTTCCAAAGGGAAGCGGATCTTACAGGAGCTTACACGCAACGGAGTGCGCATTGTTTTTGAATCGAACCCGGAGCATCCTCCGGCCATGCGAGAAGCGCTGGGACATTCAAACCCGTCTGTCCTGTTTATTAAAGGATGTGCCAATCCCTCTGAGAAACCGGCCATCGGCGTGGTGGGATCCCGTGCTCCTTCCCCCGAAGCCGCCGAATCGGCCCGGCAATTCGCCCAGGCGCAATCGCGTTTCGGCGGGATTATCGTCAGCGGAGGAGCAAGGGGCATCGATTCGGCCGCACATCGAGGCGCCCTCTCTACCGGAGGGTCGACAGCTATTATTCCCCCGACCGGCATTATGAATTTCAAATGGCGTCATATCTCCGCCCACACACTCGCAAAGGGGTCGTGGTGTCTGCTGGGGCAATTCCCTCCCCACGACCCGTGGCGATCACGCAACGCACTGCAGCGCAACCGTAGCATTGTGGCGATGAGTCGGGCTATCCTCGGGTTCGAACCACGAGACCACGGCGGAACGTGGCATAGCTGCATAACGACACTCAAAATGCGAAAGCCCCTTTTTGTCGTCGGCTGCCGCCAGAATCCCGAGCATCGGCGGGGGCTGAAACGGCTCGTTCGTCTTGGAGCTGTCGCGCTCGACCGCGAGACTATGCCGACGCCTGCGGAGTTTGAACAAATGATACAAAAATATGAGCCTCCACCTCTCGCCGAACAGCTTTCGCTTTTCCCCGAACTGATGGGATAGAGTTTCCTCGATTTGACGCGGCGTAATCGCCGGAGTAATGTCTATTATCTACCCTGCTTGGTATTGAGTGCAAAAAAACTTTTCTTAATCTTTTCTGTGAACTGAGGTTATGCTGTTATGACTTCGCTGCTTGTCGTGGGCTCAGTAGCCCTGGATACGCTGGAAACTCCGTTTGGGATCGCGGAATCGGTTCTGGGCGGTTCGGCCGTATACTTCTCTCTGGCTTCACGATTGTTCGCCCCCGTGGGACTCGTCAGTGTCGTGGGTGAAGATTTTCCTCGGGAACACCGTACCCTGCTGGAAAAACAGGGCATCGGGCTTGACGGTCTCGTTGTCAAACCCGGCGAAACTTTCCGATGGAACGGGGCTTACGAGGGAGCAATGAACCAGGCCGAGACCCGCGAAGTTCAACTCAATGTATTCGGCGATTTCCGACCTGACGTGCCGGCCCAATATCGCGACACAGAATTCGTATTTCTGGCCAATTCTTCCCCGCATACTCAAACCCACGTCTGCCGGCAGTTTCCAGAAGCAGAATTCATTCTCGCCGATACGATGAACCTGTGGATCGAGACCGAGAGGGAAGCGTTACTGGAACTTTTCGGTTTAATTGACGGTCTCATTCTGAACGACGAAGAAGCACGACAGCTAACAGAAAAACATAATCTTATAGCTGCGGGGCGGTGGGTTCTCGATCAGGGGCCGGCATTCTGCATAATTAAAAAAGCAGAACATGGTGCGATGTTGATCGGTCGCGATGATTTATTTGTTCTGCCCGGATTCCCCACCATGGAAGTCCGTGACCCAACTGGGGCCGGCGATTCTTTTGCCGGCGGGTTCATGGGTTACGCTGCCCATCGGCAGGACTTTACCTACAGGGTTTTGCGGGCGGCTCTGGCGTACGGCACTATTGTAGCTTCATTCACCATTGAGGATTTTGGCACACAGCGCCTTTGTGAAATTGGGGCGGAGGACCTTCAAGAACGCTACAAAAACTACCTGCGGATGTGCCATTTGCCGGACGCGCCTGGAACTCAGCAATTTTGATCTGAGCAAATCCCCGTTTATTGGCTGCTTTCCGTCAGACCATTAAGCATTTTCTGGCAGCTGGATTGCCGCCGGGCTGCGGTATTTTCGTGCATTATGTTTTTAGAAACGGCCTGGTGCAGAAGTTTCGTGTAGAAATCCAGTTGTTCACGGGCTTCTTCCGCATCGCCGTGTTCAACAGCTCGTTCAAATTTCTTGCGTTCGGTACCTAATCGGCTTTTGATCGATTTGTTGTGTTGGCGTCGTTTTTTGTTTTGGCGCAACGCCTTCTCTGCGGATGGTCGTTGAGGCAATGTAATCTCCCTGAATTCAATGTTTCGAAGAAAGTGTTACTATCATTCGGAAAGGGCTTCGACTTTTTCAGCAACGTCACGGAAGTTAATATCGTTTGAATAGATTTC
>JAGXLK010000152.1 GCA_018334735.1 Planctomycetota bacterium
GGTATGAGAATACCCCCCGCCTTTGCCTTCCGCGCACCTGCAGCACTGGCCCAGCTTGAGAGAAGCGGGTTAGTGATCCGAAAAATGGGTGCCCCGCAGTCTTATTTTTATCTGCAAAAATACCCGTCGGAATCAGAACTGTGCACGCATTTAACCCAAAAAACCGCCGCGCCATTCTATTTCTGCCACTACCCGGAAAAAAACAGACCAGCAAAAGGTATCTGTTTGCAAAAGACATGATCGCGGGCGATTCTTGACCCCGTCCCCGAAGTGCGATATGATGACTTTCTATTCGAACAAAAATGCGCCCGTAGCTCAACTGGACAGAGCGTCGGACTTCGGATCCGATTGTTGGGGGTTCGAATCCTCCCGGGCGTGCCACTTCTCTATTTATTAGAAGCCCTTGTCAGCCAAGGGCTTCTGTTTTGTACATGCCAACCGAAGACCTGATTATCGGTACAAAATGACGGCACAGAAATGATAGCAAACTTATAGCAAAGGGGTTAACAAGCGATGCCGATCGACATCTGGTGGTACGAGTGACAATGGTGCGGGTGGGCCGATACCTTCGCCCGCATTGCAGTGCGGCTGCAGCTTTTCGTTCTGGCCTGTAATCTGGCCAACTTCATGCGCGCCTGCCCTGCCCGAGCCTGTGGAACACAGGTCGCTGACGACGCTGCGGGAGAAACTGGTGAAGATCGGGGGCCACGCCCGCCCGCATCGCGTTCCAGATGGCGGAGATTGCGGTCCCGCGGGACCTGTTCGGAGCCATACTGGAGCGGATTCGGCGGCTCTGACCCGCGCCGACCTGAGGGAGCATCGCGGATTCCGCAAGAAAAAACGCGCCATACATCTGCCGACGGGGACGGTATCGCCCGAAGCTCCAGAACCCCCTTTTCCGCCTCTTGCCACAGGCGCAAAAGCGCCTCCGAAGTCTCTGTAAGAGCAGCAGAGTCGCGGAATTCGGCTTGACAAACCTCCAGAGGGTACAATATTACGAACGAGGCGAAGTTATAATTTCGCTCCATCAAATGGGAAATCTGGGTGATTATTCAGAATCTTGCACCTTATAACGAGATGAACGCTCGCAGTCGGTCTGTCCTCGGTGCAGGCAAGTGGTTCCGCGTGATCATCATTTCCGGGTTGCTTTCTCTGGTGCTGCTGGGAAGCGATTCGTTCGCCGGCGGGCCAGGTCTGGATGAGGTAGAGGATATCGAGGGTTTTCCCCAGCTTGAGCAAACGCGAACGCCGGTGCAGCGTGAAGTCGAAGCGGAACACATCGCCATCACGTGGCTGAGTAACGTCGTTTCCTGGGTGGAAGCGGCGAAACAGGGGGAGGAAAGAAAAGGCTCTATCGTCAGGCTGCCCAACAACCGAAAAGGGGTTCGCCTCCACCGGGGGACGGGGATTGCGCACAAGGTGGAAATCCCGGAAGCCGGCAGTTACCGCCTCTGGGTTTCCTATCGCGCATCTTCCGGCAGGCGCTCTCCATTCCACCTAAAACTCATTGGACAGAACACTTTTTCCCACACCTACGGAGCACTCAAGCTGTCCTCACCCTGGGAACAGGCAAGGGAACGGACGGGAGGAATGGGGTCAGGGAATGCGTACCGAGAAGGACCGCTCGGCGCCGGCGAGGGGGTTGTGTGGGAGTGTGCGGATGCCGAGTTGCACCGTGGCGAGACGACGATTCGCCTCACGGCGGACGATCGTACAGATTCCCCGCCCATCGAGTCCCTGGTAATAACAAAGAGCAAAGAGTTCAGGCCCTCGCGTTCGAGTATGGCGGAGGAGAAGACCTTTGGTCGCCTGTATCTGCGCGTCCGCCTCAGGGGAGTCCAAGAGCCCGTCGGAGTGAGCGGGCGTATGCTGTACATGAAACGCTTCTCGGGCCCCGGCAGGTACAACGGTGAATTTACGGGAGGGCTCGGGCACTTTTCCGATCCCGGCAACGCTACACTTACGCCCGGGAAATGGTCCGCGTGGGAAGAAGCCACGTTCCCCCTGACAACGGGCGGCAGTTGGGCAATCGGCAGATTCTACATGTCCGGTGGCCCGGATGGGACGATGGACGTGCAGATGGCATGGTATCCGAACAAGGGAGCCGTTGCGAAGTGCATTTCTACCGCAATCCGGCAGGGCGGGGCCTACGTGCTGCTGCCCGTTTCCAGCAGCGGGTTCGGCGGCAACCCGCGCGATGGATGGACGCCTCCAGACATGTTCCGCAAATCCACCGTGGCCCGATTCCGCCCCCTGGAAGCCCTGCAAGAGCAGATGGACGGGTATTGTGAACGGGCACTTGAGGCGGTCGGGGGGGACATCGGCCCCCTCCAACACCTTCAGTTCCACGCGTTCGTCCAGGGGCCTCCGCAGGTGATCGAAGAGTCGGTGTCCCGCCTCAGGCGCATAGGGCTCAACCGCTTTTCGCCCGGCAAAAGGGAAGGCGACATCTGGTTGAGTTACAGCGGCATCGGCTTCTCCGAGGATCGTCGTAAGACGATCGAAGCGCAGGCCAGAAGGTGGAAGCGCCACCGAGACGAAAAGGACCACCAGCCACGGTTGGTCAAGCTGGGAGATGAAATCAGCAACTACGCCGGGCCGGGAAAGATCAACTCTTCCCCAGAAGGGCTCAAGCTCTTCCACAGTTACCTCTCCGACGAGCTTGAGCGGTTGGGCAAAGATGCTCCATTCCTGGGTGTCAATGACGTCCGAGAACTGGTTTGCTACGCCCCGCGGATGGCCGGGTCCGATGATTCGGAATCCGAACCGGACCTTCCTCGTCCCGACGGGATCACGGATTCCATCCTCGGGGATGAGGAGTCGGACGACGCGATGCCGGAACTCGAAGACGAGGAGAAGGCTTCCGCTCCCGGGGAGGGGCCGAAATCCGCTCCCGCCCCTGATGGCGGGAAGGATATACCCGATTTGGGTCCGGCCGAAACCGAGCGCCTGCGCGTCATGAGCCGGCGCTTCATCACCTGGCTCACGGCCTGGTACTACAGGGGCAAGACCGAGGCCATCCGAAAAGCCTTCCCCCAAGCCGATACGTTCACGAATCACGACACCGGTTTTATGTTCGGCAAACACTGCAACCAATTCGACCCGCTCTGGATCATGAACGCCCGCTACCAGGGCACGACCATGGCTGCGGCGGAGGACTGGGCCTGGCCCAGCAAGGGTGGCACGGCCTCCTGCGGCATCCAGACCGTCAGCTTCTACGGGGCGATCATGGACTGCGCGGCCCGCGAACACGGGGGGCCCAAGGGCTTTCAAAACATCGCCACGTCCAATCACGCCGCGCGCAAAATCTTCAGCCTGGTCGGAGAAGGCGTCTTCTTCCAGGACCTGTACAACTATGGGCCTCCTTACTTCCGAAAGGGAGGGACCATAGACTGCTGGGGCCACAAACACTGGGTCTACAAGCAGGTCGCCCAGGCCCTGGCCGCGCTCAAACCGGCCGAAAAGCGTATCGCTGAGGGAACTCCAGACCCCACACGGGTTGCCATCATCGCCAACCTCTCGGACGACCTGCGGGACGGAGAGGTGCCGGGTTTTCTCAAAGATCGGCTGCTGGTCTACCTGGCGCTGCGCCACGCCCAGATGCCGGTCGATCTGCTGCTGGAGCGGGACCTGCGCCGGCAGAGCCAGATCGATCTCAACGCCTACGACGCCATCTACCTGACCGGTATGCGCCTGGAGAGGGAAGCGTTCGGGGTGCTGAAAGATTGGTGCGAAGCGGGCGGCACCCTGATGGCCACCGGCATGGCTGCAACGCAGGGCGAATTCGGCGATTCAATACCGGGGTCCGATGCGTTTTTTGGCGCCGGACGGGCGGTTGCGACAATCAATAAAAAGAGCTGGCATCCCGACAACATCCCGAACCTGAAGCCTCTCGGCGAGGCAACGTTCGAGAAATCCGAGTATGCGCCCGCCACGAGCGTGCCCGTCGTCGGCGTCAGGTACGCGATCCGGCCGGAAGAAGATAGCAGGACATTGGCACACTTTGAGGATGGATCGCCCGCCGCCTCGATGCGGCAGGCGGGCGAAGGACGGGTCATTCTCTACGCATTCCAGCCCGGTATGAGTTACCGCTTCGGCACGTCGCGACAGGGTGGGAAGATCGGCGACTACCGAGACGAGCGCCGCGATGTGATTGCGATGCCGGTGTCGAGAGCCTGTGGTCCTCCCCGCCTCACCAGTTCGTCCCCCCTGGTCGAAACCACCACCTTCAGCGACGACGCCGGGCTGGCCGTCCTGCTCAACGAGTTCACCTGGGAGGATGAGCGTGAGATGAGAATCACGGTAAGAACCGAACGCCCGGTGAAAAACGTGGCTGCCACCCTGGGCAAAGTAAAGAAATGGCAAAAGGAGAACGGCAGAGTTCGGATCACGTGTAGCGCTCCGGACCCCGTTGATGTTATCATTCTGGACTATGAATGAGGCCGCCGTCCGCCCCCTGTGCGGGGCCTGCGTGAACGGAGGCAGGACGTCTGCGAAGGGCAAAGTCGAAAGCGGAGATTAAACCGTATCCCTCTGGAGAATGGAGAAGGCAGATGGGAAGAACGAGACGAGGTTTCACGCTTATCGAATTGCTGGTTGTCATAGCGATCATAGCGATTCTGGCGGCGCTGCTGATGCCGGCGCTCGAGCAGGCTCGGGCCTCGGCTCGGCAGGTGGCCTGCCTGAGCCGCGAACGTCAGTTTTATCTCGCCGGCACCTTCTACGCGAATGATACCGGCTGGTGGCCGGCCAGTTACGTGAAGAACCCGGACGGCACGGCGCAGACATTCTACGACATCGTCCCGTACCTCGACATGGGTAGCACGAAAGACGGCCGCAACGTCGGTCCCGCAGAGAACTTCTGGCTCTGCCCGGAGGCGCCGTTCCCCAGGAAGTGGAATAAAAACGAGTTTCGATATTACGCTTGGGGATACACGCACGTGGGAAACTACTGGACCACCCATTTCTTTGGTTTCAGCGAGACATCTTTCCCCAGCATGATGGTGCCCGCCAACCGTGTGCCCGCCACGCGCAGGGCACAGCCGAAGTTCGGCAGCGCCAGCAAGATTGTCTGGCTTGGGGAGACCTGCGGCATTACTGCTAACAGGTGGAAAGGCAGTTGGAACCAGTTGGCCCCCGGCGGACCTGACACATACCACCCGAACGACAGCGCCGACGTGGTCACCATGGACGGCCGAGCCCTTAACGTGCGGGGATGGGAGGACGCCGGCCTGAAGTTCTATGAGGAGTGAGTCCTTGGTCGAAAGTATACCACTGGGGCTCTCTCACAGCACCTGGATCACATTTCGGGGAGCACGCCACCATCTGCATTCAAAAAAGAATTTCCCGCGCGTCCGTACCGCTCATGGGATTCATGCCGCCAATCACATGTTCGGGAACAACAGTTTTCGCGGCGCTTACCCGGCGGACAAAGATTGGAGTCTGTTCGATAAGGCGCAGGAGCTGCGTCAGTTTGGCGGCGGCTACAAATCATTTCTGGAACGCTGGATGAAACGTCATCCAAAAAGCAAAGGCCCAAATCTGGTGCTGGGACGCTGCCGCGGCGGGGTCGATTTCTTTTCCATCTACGCCGAGGAATTTCATATGACCGGCAGAAGTCCCGATCGGGCGGTATTTGGCGATGAATGGAGCGGTCCCGGACGCGGCAAACAACACGTCCAGAACCTCGCCCCGAGCTACATTGATTTCCGTGCCTGGGTGGCCAGTCATTTCGTCCGCCGGGGACTTGGTGTGTATTTCGACAACACCTTTCCAATGATCGCGCCCGATACCGTCACGACATCGGCGTATGAGCTTCCCGATGGCAGCGTACAACCCTCCTACGGAATGTGGGCACGCCGAGAATATTTCCGCCGGATCTGGATCATCCATCACACGATGAATCCCAGCGATCCGACCTGTCAGCCCGAGATGCAGCTCCACATCACCAACGGTCACGTCCTTCCCTTCATGACCTGGAATGACTGCAACCTGGATCTGGAATGGCGGCGGGCTGCGCCGATGCAGAAGGCTTTTTCGGCCGATCTGATGCGCACGGAAACCACCGGTCTGCAGACCGGTTGCCGCCCCCTGGCTTTCAGCTGGGGCGATGATCTGAAAGCGTTCGGAGCCCTCATGGTCCACGAATGCAACTCCTGGGGATGGAGCAAACCGCACAAGACCTACATGCCGATGCTGTTCGAGATTGGTTACGGGTTGCCGGACTGCAATATCTACAACTACTGGGACCCCGCGGATCCGGTCCACACCAGCAACGATGAAGACGTCAAAAGCCTGCTGGTGGAACGGAACGGGAAAGCGA
>JAGXLK010000153.1 GCA_018334735.1 Planctomycetota bacterium
CGCAAATACGGTGACGAACACCCGGAATACTTTGCTTTTGTTAACGGCGAACGCCGCGCGGACGTGGAGAATGATTGGGGCGGGAACGGAACACAACCGTGTTTGACAAATCCGGAGGTCCTGGAGATCGTAACTCAAGGCGTTCTGGCGGATCTTGAGAAACATCCCCTCTGGCGGAATATTTCGGTGAGTATGAACGATAACAGACACTACTGCCGGTGCCCTGAGTGTCGGAAGGTCGACGAGCAGGCGGGGAGTCATATGGGGGCGCTTCTGAAATTCGTCAACGAGGTGGCCCGGGCTGTCCGTAAAGAACATCCCGATGTAATGGTAGGAACTCTTGCGTATTTGTGGTCGCGACAGCCGCCGAAAGGTATCGAACCGGGACCGAACGTTCAGATCCAGTTGTGCAGTATCGAGTGCTGTTTGATCCATCCGATCAGTGACCCGGATTGCCCGATGAACGTTGAGTTTTGCAGGGATTTGGATGGTTGGTCGGAGATTTGTGACAAAATTTACATATGGAACTACAACACTAATTTTCATAATTATCTGCTCCCATGTCCCAATTTGCGGGTCATTGGGCCGAACGTGAAATATTTCGTTGAAAAAGGAGCAAAGGGCCTTTTTATGCAGGCAGCGGGGAATACGCAGGGGGCTGAGCTATCCGGTCTGCGGAATTACATGATAGCCAATCTGCTCTGGGATCCCCGTCGCGATGCTGAAAAACTCAAGAATGAATTTCTGGAACTCCATTATTCAGAAGCCGCGCCGCCCATAAAAGAGTTTATCGAGCTTGTGCATGACTGTGCAGAGGCCAGCGGGTTGCACAATGATTGTTACGGCTGGGCGGCCGGTTACGGTCTGGATGAGTCGGTTGCCGATGCGGGAATACAGGCTTTTGAAAAGGCTATGGAACTGGCCGAAAGTGAGGAGTTGCGGCGGCGCGTGGAGAAAGCCTCAATCTGTGCATACCGTCTGGCGATCGAACCAGTTGCGCTGGCGGCTTTTCAGTCGCCCTGGAAAGAAATGGGCGCCCGGCCGTCGGCCGAAAAGCTCAAAGAACTCCGTCCAATGGTTCGGCATCTTTTTGATCTCTGCGATGAATATGATGTGGCCCGCGTGGCAGAAGGCATGTCTGTGAAAGAAGCGCGTAATAAGTTGCGGAAACTTTACGAGCTCCAGGACGGAGAGGATTTCTGAGTTCAGGTATTTGTTTCGCGGCTTGCATCACTGAGGCTGGTTCTCGTAGTATCAAACGCCCATGGTAAAGAGACTGGCCTTTTTCATGAAAACTTTTTTACAAAAATAGAGGGAATCAATGGAACCGGTTCGTTACGGCATAATCGGCATAAATGGTTACGGCAGATCACATCTGGACGCAGTCGAAAGGCTTGAAGATGAAGAGCTGACGCACCTGGCTGGCGTGGCGGAAATTTACCCGGAACGCTGCCGCGATAAGCTGGACAAGCTGCGAAGCCGGGGGGTGAATATTTACGAGGACTACCGGGAGATGTTGGATGCGCAGGATGATCTTGAAGTCGTCAGCGTTCCGACACCGATTCCGCTCCACATTCCTATGGCCACAGCATGTTTCGAAAAAGGCATTCACGTGATGCTGGAGAAACCACCTGCGGTCCTTGTACAGGATGTTGACCGTCTGATCGAATCTGCCAATGAAGCCGATTGTTTGTGCCAGGTGGGTTTCCAGAACATAGCCGATGAATGTGCACGCCAGCTCCGGGAACGGATCGCAGATGGGCAACTGGGGAGCATTCAGGATGTGGTGGTTGTGGGCACATGGCGACGGCTGGACAGTTACTACGCGCGCGCGGGATGGGCAGGAAAAGTCAATCTCGGGGGAGATTGGGTCCTCGACGGGCCGCTGAATAACCCCCTGCTCCATTATATTCACGAGGCATTGTTTCTTACCGGCCAGACGGCGACGACGACAGATCGGCCTTTGCGAGTCCGCGCTGAACTTTATCGCGCGCATCCCATTCAGGGAGAAGACACAGTCTGCGCCAGAGCCACTCTGGAATCGGGGGCTCGTCTTCATACCTATTTGACACTGTGTGCTTCTGAGCAGCGTCTACCGTCCATCGAGATCTTTGGCGAGAACGGCACTGCCTGGTGGCAGCCTGGCGGTTTTTCGATGACCGCGCAGGATGAAGAAAGTGAATGCGAAGGGGATAGAGGCGGAACAATTGATCCTATCAGGAACTTTGTGCGGGTTGTCCGGGGGGAAGACGAACAAATATCGCCGCTATCGATGACACGCAACGTAATTTTGCACAACAACGGATGCTACTTGTCGAGCGGCCAAATTAAACCTGTCCCCAAACAGCTGGTCCATCGATACGAATCGGATCGAAGCGGCGAGAAAGGCGAAACAGCCACGGAAATCTCCGGTCTGATGGATATAATTGCGAGAGCATCGAGGGAGCGAAAACTTTTCAGTGAACTCGGAGTGGCCTGGGCCAGAGAAACGCCTGAGGTTGAGCTGAATTTCGATCATTTTGACCCTTCCGAACTTCTGGCGGAGTGAAAGATGTCTGATCGTTGCATATTTTTTTCCGCCGGAGACGAATCCGGCGATATGCATGCTGCTAATCTCATGCACGCTCTGCGCGAACGACTTCCCGATGCGAAGTTTGCCGGTATGGGTATGAGCCGGATGGAAACCGCCGGGATGAAAACCGTTCAGCCGGATAAGACACGGGACAGCGCTATGTGGTTCCACAATATTCTGCGAATGGGGCTGTTTAAGGAGCGTCTGGAGGCCTGTAAAGATTTTCTGAAACGAGAAAATCCGGCCCTCGTGGTACTTGTTGATTTCGGTGGCTTCAATTTGTGCCTGGCGAAAGCGGCCCAAAAAATCGGTGTGAAGGTGCTCTATTACATTCCCCCGCAGGTCTGGGCTCACGGGACCTACCGATTGAAGAAAATCAGGAAATGGGTCGATAAAGCAGCCATAATTTATCCGTTTGAAAAGGCCCTTTACGAGAGGTGGAACGTTGATGCAACCTACGTAGGACATCCGATATTCGATGAATTGGCCCGGAATCCGGTTGAAGACGGCGAAATAGAAGCGATTAAACCTGAGTCGGAGGAACGGCTCATTGCACTTTTCCCGGGGAGTCGAAAACAGGAAATCAGTGCCAATTTGCCGATCCTGACGACGGCGGCGCGAAACATCGCGTCGCAAATCCCCGAAACCACCTTTGCCATGGTTTGCCCCCCGGAAGTCAGGCCAGTCGCGGAGGAACTTTTGGACGACTTCGCCGTGGATGTTGCTCTGTTGTCCTGCCGGGCGCTGGCACTCGTGCGCGTTGCCGAATTGTGTTTGACAAAATCCGGGACGATTACGCTTGAAATTGCGAGCCAACGAACGCCCATGGTGATCTGTTATAAGGTCCACCCGCTTGTGTATTTTCTTGGTAAGGGTGTTATAAAAACACCGTTTGTGGGGCTTGTGAATAACCTTGCGGGGACCATGATTTGTCCCGAAAAAATCATGTATCGGAACGATTCGGGATGGCTTACGGATCAGGCTCTGGAACTGCTTTCTCAACCGGAAACATACCGAAAATGTAGATCCGATATCGATGAAGTAATGGATGGTTTTGACAGGCCGGGAGCCTCGGCCCGTACTGCAGAAATTGTCGAGAATATGTTGGAGGATTAGACTGTGGGCGCTGAAGTTTACGTGAGTGCGAACGGTCGGGATGATGGGAATGGCACGAAGAAGTCGCCTTTTGGGAGTTTGGATCGTGCTCTCCAGGCCTTCCGTTCTGCTGAATGGGAGGAAGCGCGCATTGTTGTCGAAGGAGGGAGGTATTACGAAGTCTCTTTGGAACTTACGCCCGATGATGCAGGACTGATGATCGAGGGCGACGATGGCACCCGACCTGTCCTCTACGGGGGCCGACGGATCGACGATTGGGAGGATGACGGCGACGGCCTCTACCGGGCGAATTTGCCGGGCGTGAAGCAAGGCGACTGGGATTTTCGAGGGCTTGTTGTGAACGGCCGGCTGGCCACCCGGGCTCGATTGCCCGAAGAAAACCGTTTCTGGCACGAAAGCGAATTCGATGGCCACTGGATGAGCACGACGGCCGGCGGATGGGACCGTGATCCGACCGATGAAGAATTGACAACCCTTCGCTACAAAACGGACGATATCGGTGAATGGTTCGAACCGGAAAATGCCGAGATAACGGTCTACCACCAGTGGGATGAGTCCCTTGTGGGCGTCGATGCAATCGATATGGAAGCACAAATCATACGATTTTCTTCGCCCTGCGGGCATCCACCGGGCGCTTTTGGAAACCCGGAAACAGGGGCCGGCAAAACATACGTTATCTGGAACGTGCGGAAAGGAATGACGCGACCGGGACAGTGGTATCTGGACCGTCGGCGCGGGTGTGTCGTCTACTGGCCGCGTCGCGATGAAGATATCCATGAACTCGATATAGTGGCACCGGTTACACAATCCGTAATCCGATTTGCGGGCACTGAGGAGGAGCCGGTTGTCGGGGTGGAACTGCGGAATCTGACGATATCTGCCGCCTCAACGCCGCTCCAGGCGGGCGGGTTCGCCGCGAACAAATTGCCGGGGGCCTTGTCCGGGGAGAAAACGGAGGAATGCAGAATCGAAGGAGTGCACGTCCGCAGTGTCGCCGGACACGGCATAGCGTTGGCCGCGTCGCGAAAAACCGAAGTGGAAAACTGCGACGTCGTCGGGACAGGGGCCGGCGGAATTTATCTGAGGGGCCGCGGCAGCGGCATCACGGATTGCCTGGTTGATGATGTGGGACGCATGTATCCGAGCGGAATCGGTGTGCGGGGAACTGGAGGCATGCGGATCCGACACAACGAAATCCGGCGCACGCCCTATAGCGGACTGAATGTGTCCGGCGGTGAGGGGGCCGTTATCGAGAATAACCTTTTCGAGAAGAATATGACCGAACTCCACGACGGGGCAGCGATCTACGTGACATTCTGCGAGGGGTATGTGATACGCAACAATGTGGCCCGGGATATCACACATGAAACAGCGCATGCTTATTATCTCGACGAACAGAGCGAGCGGTGTCTGGTGGAAGGCAATCTGGCGGTTAACTGTTATTGGCCTTCCCATAACCACATGGCGCGTCGGAATATCATCCGGAACAACGTCTTCGTGCACGATGGGGATATGCAGTTGACGTTCCCAAAATGCGAGGAGTTTGCTGTCGAGGAAAATATTCTCGATGCTGGCGGTTCGATCGTGATCAAGCAGTTCGACGCCATATCCTCGATGCCGAACAACGTCATACACAGCGGGGCGGGTGAAGTTCAGGTCGGATCCGGTCGGGGTTATGAAGGCGGGGAACTTAAGCCGTATGAACCATCGCAGGGGACAATCCTTGCGGATCCGATGTTTGTCGACCGTGAAGGAGGGGATTATCGGCTCAGGACCGAGTCTCCGGCCGTCAGCCGCGGTATCGAACCCCGGTCCTGGGAAGATGCGGGCCGAACCGCGGAGCGCGATTAAGAAAACGTCACAATCCAGCCGTCGATGCTACGAGTCGGGGGAACGTCGTGTATGAAAGGCATCCTGCAGCGTACAGTGTTTGTTCTTGGTGGGTCAGTACTGTACCTCTGGGAGTATTCGTAAGAAGGAAGCGGGGGGGCTGCGCTCGTGTGACTGTGACCCGGCAGAAGGCAGACAGTTGAGAGGAGAACGGTCTCGATGTCAGCAACCACAGATAAACACGGCTGGCGGGTCTTTGATCGTTGAACGGGGCTCGGTTAGATTAAATGTAGACAGAGACCGAGAACATCCTGTTTTGAGAAGGGTGATAATGGCACAGAAGAAAACGCGGACCTGGCCGGGTCTGATCCGTCGAGTGGCCCAGAGTGTGGCTTTTTTGTTGTTTCTGATTTTTGTCGTCAGCGCTCCCGTGATTCTTGCGGGCGGAAACCGCTGGGGTTTTATGCGACTGAGTCCGCTGAGCGGAGCCGGTGCGAGTCTTTCGGTCTGGCGAGTTATTTTCGCTTTCTGGCCTGCAGCTGTGTTGTTAGTGGCGGCTATCTTCCTGGGCCGCTACTTTTGTGGCTGGATTTGCCCTCTCGGGACAACGTTGGATTTGTGGGACTTGATTATTGCACCGTTTCGTTCCACAGGACAGGATGACGAAGGGGGCGATGAGCACGACAATGACGACTTCAAAGCGTTGCGATCCCGGCGGCTGAAATATTATATCCTCGTGGTTTGCGGCACGACAGCGATCTTCGGTCTTTCCCTGTTTGGGCTTTTCGACCCCCTGAGT